>NZ_DBNHEF010000006.1:0-8483 GCF_057138825.1 Candidatus Defluviilinea gracilis | reverse complement strand
GTTGAAAAAAGTGGATGTGGAGTGGGGTCTGGTGTGCATGGCGCACAATTTACGAAAACTGGCGATCCAATGACCGCCAGTTTTTTTGTCTCTTGCTCCGTTTACGCCGTTTTCTCAACTTGTTCTTCCCCTTTTTAGACAACCCCGCCGCCGCAGTGCAACTACGGCGCAACAGGTTCAACTGCGTAAGTCCTATACAAATGATAAAATCGCTCCTCTCAAAGGAACAAGGGCATGACTTCGGAATCCATTCTCGTTGAACAACTCAGCAAAACGTATCAAGTCCCCGAACGCGAAGGCGGATTCGGCGCGGCGGTGCGCGGCTTCTTCAAACGCAAATACAAAGATGTGAAAGCCGTGCAGGAAGTGAACTTCAAGATCGAGCAGGGAGAGATCGTCGGCTTCCTCGGTCCGAACGGCGCGGGGAAAACGACCACACTCAAAATGTTATCGGGTCTGCTCCACCCCACTGGAGGCAAAGCCGCCGTGCTGGGATTCACTCCGTGGGAACTCAAACCCGATTACCTGCGCTCGATGACCCTCGTGATGGGACAACGCAACCGTTTATCGTGGGACATCCCCGCGGCGGATTCGTATTTGCTCGCGCAAGCCATCTATCGCCTCTCGGATGACGATTATAAAAAGACATACAAAGAACTCGACGAACTTCTCGAACTCGAACCGTTGATGAAGAAACCCGTCCGCAACCTTTCGCTGGGCGAGCGGATGAAGGTGGAGATCGCGGCGGGATTGTTACATCGTCCCAAAGTGTTATTTCTCGATGAGCCAACGATCGGACTCGACATTTCAGGGCAGGTGAAGATCCGCGAGTTCTTGCGCGAGTACAACAAACGCACAGGCGCGACGATCCTGCTGACGAGTCATTACATGGCAGATGTGACCGCGTTGTGCGAACGGATCATCATCATCCATCACGGTCAACTCAAATATGACGGCGGCATCGCCAACCTTTCGCGTCGCATTGCGCCATTCAAATTGATCGGCGTGCGACTTGCCCTGAGCGAAGACGAAGGGTTGGAGAAGTCGAACGGACGCGATCTGTCGCAGTATGGCGAACCAGTTCAAAATGAGGAAGACGCGGAGAAGGTTTACATCCGAGTCAAATCGGAGGACGTCACCAAAGTCACATCGCGCATGTTGTCCGACCTCCCCATCCACGACATCACGATTGCCGATCCACCGATCGAAGATGTGATCGAACGGGCTTTCAACGAGTAAAGTTATGTCGTTGCGAGGGCGCTCTGCTCTTCGCCCGAAGCAATCTCCTCAACGTGTTGGAGATTGCTTCGTCGGAAAGAGCATCCTCCTCGCAACGACATGAGGTGAATCATGTTTAACATCTTCAAACGACTCTGGCAAGTGAACTGGGCGGAGCAATGGCAATACCGCGCCAACCTCATCATGTATATTTTGTACTGGCTCGTGTCGCCGATCATTTATCTCGCGGTGTGGACGAGCATCGCCTCCGCCAACGGCGACGTGAACGGACTGACCGCCAACGATTTTGTCACCTATTATATGATCCTGCTCATCGTCGATCAACTCACCAGCAACATCATCATTCACATCTTCGGATACAAAGTGCAAGACGGCTCGCTCTCGGGCGAACTCATCAAACCGATCCATCCGATGCTGACGAACACGCTCGTGAACGACATCGCTTTCAAGACGTTGAACTTCATGCTGTTGATTCCGATCTGGATCGGACTCACGCTTCTCTTCAAGCCTCAATTTGATTCAGTTTCCTTGAGCGGAATCGCCCTTGCGATCCCCGCCATCGTGCTTGGGTACTCCATCAACTTTTTACTTTCTGGCATCATCACCTCCCTCGCCTTCTGGACGACGCGCGTGTATTCGATTCACGAATTTTATTACGCGCTGACCTTGTTATTTGCGGGCTCCTTTGTGCCGCTGCAATTGATGCCCGAGGTCGTCCAAAACATTGCCCGCGTTCTACCGTTTCAATTATTCATGTATCTGCCGATTCAGATCATTCAGGGAAATCTCTCGACGAGCGAAATCACGCAGGGATACGCGACAGGCATCCTCTGGCTCGCCGCCGCCCTGATCGGGTTCCGATTCGTCTGGCGCGAGGGTGTCAAACGCTATTCGGCGGTCGGAGCCTGACATGCGCGCCTTCAAACTTATTTTCACCCTGATCAAGATCAACGTTCAAATGGCGGCGGCGTATCGCGCCGATACTGTCGTGAATATTTTGCTCAACCTGATGTGGCTCGGCTGGGAACTGCTCACCCTCAGCATTATCTTCAGCAACACACAAACCATCGGCGGCTGGGGCTTCGGCGAATTGATCGCCCTGCTCGGCGTGTTCCGCCTCGTCAACACGATGATGGTCGCGCTGATCTGGCCCAACACCGAAAAATTCAACGCATCCATCCGCGACGGTTCGATGGATTACACCATCCTGCAACCCGTCAACAGCATGTTCCTCGTCACGTTTTCGCGCATCACCATCTGGCGCGTCTGGGATTTACTCCTTGCCATCGTGTTGATCGCCGTCGGCATCAACATCTCGGGAGATTTGGTCACCCCGCTCAGTTTCGCGCACTTCGTCTTGCTCGCCGTCTCAGGCGTGATCATCATCTACAGTTTGTGGATCGTGCTTATCGCCCTCACCTTTTGGTTCACCAAATTCGACAACAACGTGACCATCCTCCACGCCCTGCTCGACGCGGGACGCTACCCATCCACTGTGTATCCCGTCTGGTTGCAGATCATCGTCACTTTCCTGATCCCCATCGCGGTGGCAACGACGATTCCCCTCCAAGCCTTGCGCGGCGAACTCGAGGGCTGGCGCATCGTGATGTTCTTCGCCATCGGCATCGCCAGTTTTATCGTTGCATCACAAGTTTGGAAACGGGGATTGAAACAGTATAGCGGAGCGAGCAGTTAAAAACGTAAGGCGAGATTAATCTCGCCTTACTTCTACAATTGATGTTTATGTAGAGCGCGCGCTCTAGCGCGCTTATATAAATGGTTCTATTTCTTCGCCAGCACAGCCACAGAACTTCCATCCGCCGAGGTGACGGTCAACGTATTGCCGTTCAATGTATAGGATGTGGTTCCAACGAATACAGCGAGGGTAACCTGTTCCTGTTCGCCTGCCGCGCCTTCGCAAAACATCAACGTCGAAAACAGAGCGCCGAATGTGATCGTGCCGTCGCCAGTTTTGTAGTCGCCGCCGAAGCCATTACAACCGACATTTCCATTCACTTGACCATCGTCGCCAAAGATGATGGAGGTCTCCACATCGGGCGCGGCGGGCGTCGGGTTGGCTGGGTCGCCATAGGATTCAAGAGTCCACTCCCCAACGATCGAAGCGGGTTTAGCGGAGGAACATGCGGCAAAAACAATTGCCATCACAGAAAGTAACATAAAAATCTTTTTCATTATCATCTCCAAATATGTTGTTACTGAATGGACGAATTTCCACACAAAAAGTTCCCGATGATAGCAGACGATGGACGACAGACAATTGACCATGATAGCGTCCAATCGTCAATGGTCTACTGTCCAATTTGGTTGAAATTTCTCCGCGCGAACAACGTAATCCCCGCCGCCGCTGAGACGTTCAACGACTCCACTTTTTTATTGATGGGGATCCGCGCCTTCAAACTCGCGGCATTTTCGATCTCGGGCGAGCATCCCTCTTTTTCACTGCCGAAGACGATGAGCAGACGTTCATTGATAGACGCGATCTCATCCACTGTTTTGTCCGCATCCGCAGACGTGACCAGCAAAGGTTGATTGTTTTGCTTGCAATAATCAATTAACTGATTTGTTGTCGCGGTCATCACGGGCAACGAGAACAGGTAGCCTCTGCTCGCGCGGATCAACCTGCGGTCGTATATATCTAATGGATCCATATTCAGCAGGATCATCCCGCCGACGCCCAACGCCAACGATGTGCGGATGATGTTGCCGATGTTCCCCGAAATGCTCACATCTTCCAGCACAACAACATCTTTCGTGATGGATTTCAATTTTTCCAACCCGATTGGCTTGGGAGTTTCAGCAATGGCAAAGATGCGCGATAGTTTATCGTTCTCGAACAGTTTCTTCGTTGTCCGTTTTGCTACTTCGTGGATGGTCGCGCCTGCGGTGAGTTTCTCTCTCAGGTTGTCGGAAACTTTGTCGTCGCCCGAAAAATAAACCGACTCGATCTCGATCTCCGCTTCGAGGGCTTGGGAGATGTTCTCCTCATCATCAATGATGATTTGGTTGAGTTCGCGCCGTCCCTCGCGCGTGAGCAGTTTGCGGATGGGTCCCGCGAGGGGATGGTTGAGCGAATCAACGAAGAATGGGTTGTTTGCGGAGGGTTCGTTCATATCAAGCATGATAACCGTGTCGAGAGTCGGGGTCAAGAAAGTTCATCTTCGGTTGGCGGTTCAAATAGTTTTGCCCACGATTCCAAATCCTCTCTGCGGACAAAGAACGTTCCCGACGGCAAGTTCATATTTCGCTCGGAGAGCCTTCGCCACAGTTCGTTAAGTTCAACATCTAAAACATGCAACTCCACCTTTGCGCCGAACGCCTCAGCTTCCGCTCGAAATCGGGATCGCTCTTCGCGTGACCAAAACCCATTTTCCAAAATCACGTCAACTCCAAGCGCAAGGATGCGTTTTGCAAAACTCCATTGAATGGACTATACAATATCCCGCAATCTGTCCATTTCTTCTCTATCGTCTGGGTCAAGGAGAATTTCCGCAATCCACTCATCGGGGCAGAACCGCACGGCGCCTTCCGATGTTTCAAGTTGTTTTGCAAGCGTTGTTTTACCCGAGCCTGGTAATCCACAAATCAGGTGAAGAGTTGCCATACATCACAAAGTAACTTGTGCAAGATTCACGTATGAGTCTATGTTCCGCAGTTTTGCTTCGGTAGCGAACCATCCACGAATAGAAACCACGAATTCTCGAATGGCGACGCGTCAATTCGTTTATTCGTGTGTATTCGTGGACGGTAGCCACTCTCACAAAAGAATATGTCTCGATTAGAAGTGTTCTTGCGTGACATCAGTAACGAGGACAATAAAAATAAACGGATACTTCATCAAGCCTGTGAAAGTTCAAGCGGATAGACCTTCTCGGCTTTGAGAATATTGGACGCGTACATCAGACAAGCGGCGATATCTTCGTGGGTGATGCCTGGGTAATTCCGCAGGATTTCGCTTTCATCCCAACCTTGACCAAGCAGTTCGACGATAAACTCGACCGCGAGTCTGGTTCCTTTGATGACTGGTTTGCCAACAAGGATTTTTGGATCAACGATGATTCTTTGCTTCCAGTCCATAGTTTGCTCCTTTTTTAAAGGCTACAACTCTGATTTTAGCACGGATGAAACTTGGGAAATTAAGGCAATCCCCATAAAATAACCGTAGATGGGTATTCTGGTCCAGCGCCCTCTGAGGCAGACACTAAAAATTGCCCATCGAACGAAAATTCAAGGCTGATCACTTTAGTTTTGTGTCCAGTTAACTCGGCTACCATTTCCCAAGTATCTGTTCGCCAAATTCTGACTCGACGGTCTATTCCGCCTGCCGCCAATAGACTTCCATCGGGCGAATAAGCAACAGTAAAAGTTTTAAATTGTGGATTAAAGCCTTCGACCTCTTTTTCGTTTTCCAAATCCCAAACATATATCTCACCTGCATCGCCTACCACGATGAACTTCCCATCTGGTGAAAATTCAAGATCTAAAATCGGGAACATGCTATTATCAATTACTTTCGGTTCGTTCCAGTCTGCCGTATCCCAAATCCGTATCGCTTCATCTTGTCCTGCGGCAGCCAACAATTTGCCGTCAGGAGAAAATGCCACAACATTAATACGGGCGACAGAATCTTTTTGGTCGGGTTGGATTTTTGTATCGAGCAAACGAGAAAATGTCTCCGTTTCGTATGCTTGGACATGCCCATCTGCATTTCCGATTGCCAGCAAGTTCCCGTCAGGCGACCATTGAACATCATTGATAACATGGCTCAATCTATCAGTTTGAAATTCAAACTGAGTAATAATTTCACCCGTGCTTAAATCGAAAATTGCCATCACAGTATCGACGCCCGAGGAGGGCAGAATTCGCATTGCCAACAACTTCCCATCTGGAGAAATTGCTATAGGTGGAAAAGGATATTCCGAGATACCTAATGGGCTGTTTGACACTTTATTTTTCTTCTCCCAAAGATAAAGCAATGAATCCTGTCCGTCGCTACTTGTTATAAATGAATTTGTATTAGGGATAAAAATATTACGGATTGGCGTCTGGTGGTCAGTGATGGTTTCCAGCGCAACAATAGTTGCAGCAGTGTCAGGGTTAATGGATGGCGCAGGGATTGCTGTTGGGGTCGGCGAAGGTTCAGGCGTAGATGTAGGTTGTTGCGTCGGCGTCGGGGACAGGTCAGTGGTTTGTGTTGGCGCGTTTGTAATTTCGGAAGTTGCAGGGTTTTCCGAAGGCGTTCTAAGACATGCAGATAAAAACAATACACTAATCAGCGAAACCAGAATTATTTTTCTCATACTTTTTCCTTGTAATTTGAATCGAACAGCCGCCATCATACTCAAGAAGATATGAATTTGACCTTTCACGTAGATTACAATTCAATAATGACAGTGATTTATCAAGACCAACACATCCTCGTCCTCAACAAACCCGCAGGGATTCCCGTTCTGCCTGATGGGTGGGAGAAGGATTCGCCGTATTTGGTGAAGATGCTGGAGGAGGAGTTCGGGAAAATGTGGATCATTCACCGCTTGGACAAGATCACCAGCGGGGTGATGGTCTTCGCGCGAGATGCGGAGAGTCACCGCGCGTTGAATATGCAGTTCGAGAATCACGAGGTAGAGAAGGTCTATCATGCGATCGTGGAGGGGAATCCAACGTGGGAGGAGAGAACGGCGAAGCATCCGTTGCGAGTCAATGTGGGGCATAAGCATCGGACAGCCGTGGACGACAGGAACGGGAAGCCGTCGGAGACGCGATTCAGGCTGAGGGAACTGTATCAAGCCGCGGCGTTGGTTGAAGCGATGCCGAAGACGGGGAGAACGCATCAGGTACGAGTCCATGCAAAGGCGGTGGGGCATCCGCTGGTGGGAGATGTCCTGTATGGCGCGGCGGAGTCGAATATTATTGCGCGTCCCGCGTTGCATGCGCTGTCGTTGACGCTCACACATCCAAACACTCACGAAAGACTCACCTTCAAAGCGGAGTACCCGCAGGACTTTGCCACAGCGTTGAAACTTTTGTAAGTTGAACGCGCTCAACTTCCTGTGGTATCCTTCGCCCGATGATTCCAAACCCTTCGACTTCGCTCAGGACAGGTTTGCCTCGCCTCGATATTTTGCCCATCGAAAGTTTGATCTTGCATGAAGACCACGACGCGCAAAGGAGCGCCCCGCTGATCGAAAAACTGCGCGGCGCGGGGGTTCTGCGCAACCCGCCCATCGTGATGCCATTAACGGACGGCACAGAACGGTACATGGTGCTGGACGGCGCGAACCGCGTCACATCGTTGCATGAGTTGGACTTTCCGCATCTTGTGGCGCAGGTTGTGCAAGCAGACGACCAAAACGTAAATTTACAAACATGGAATCATGTTGTCTGGGGGATGAGCGCGAAATCGTTGATGAGCGAACTTCGCAAACTCAAAGGCGTCGATGTTGTCAAAGTCGACACGCATAAATCGGTGGACGCGCCGAAGTACGCGCCTGTCAACGCGCGCCTGCCCGATGGGAAGTTGTATTTACTCCTGGAAGAGCCTACCGACCTTGCGAATCATATCGCCACGCTTCATGCGATTGTGAACGCGTACAAAACGTCCGCGTCGCTCGATCGCACCAGTCAGACGTTGATCGAACCGTTCCGCGAAGTTCACCAAGACCTGACCGCGTTGATTATCTTTCCGCGTTTCAAGATTCGCACCCTGCTCAAACTGGCGGGGAGGAAGATCGTTCTGCCCACCGGCATCACACGCTTCACCGTTTCGCCGCGCACGTTGCATTTGAATTATCCACTGCACGAGTTGTCGAGCGGAAAGCCGATCGAATACAAAAGGGAATACCTCAAGAAGTGGGTGGATGAGCGCGTGATGAAGAAGGGCGTGCGTTTATACGCCGAAGCGACATTTTTGTTCGATGAGTAACAACTAGAGATTAGAGACTGGAGATTAGTGGATAAGAGAATTAGAGGATTAGAGGATTAGAGGATTCGTCGCCACACATTGTCCCGATGGTCTTCGGGAGAGAACACAGAGAGATGTGAGCTTTTGGTTTATTCACTTTGACGACTCTTCCTGACTAAGGAACTATGGCTCTACCGTTTTTAACGGGAAACCTTTTTTTCAAACACAAAGGACACGACGGTCACAAAGGAAAACCCAAGGAATCTAGGCTCTTTTTTGCCTTTGTGTACTTTGTGCCCTTCGTGGTGAAGCTCTTTCCCGTTAA
>NZ_DBNHEF010000005.1:0-43670 GCF_057138825.1 Candidatus Defluviilinea gracilis | reverse complement strand
TAAGTGATGTTACGCAGTAGGGCTCGTAATGCGAGATTTATCTCGCCTTTCAGGTTATTCTTGTGCAAAAGCGACATGAATGTCGCGTTACGGAGACCAGACTGGCTTCAACTGCGTAACATCAGTTGGTTAAGCCAGTACGCGTTCTTCATGTACCGACAATTGGACCTGCCCAAGGATCTCCGCGATTTTTTCGCCCGCTGTGCCATCGCCAAAGATCGGCGGCTGGACAGACGGCGGCGCGAACGAATTCCATTCGTGGACGATCGCCTCCACATCCACGCCGACCAGTTTGTTCCAACCGGCGCCGACGGTTTCCGTCCATTCGGTTTCGTCGCGCAGGGTGAGGCACGGCTTTTGCATGAAATAGGCTTCGCGTTGCACGCCGCCGGAGTCGGTGGCGATCAGGCGCGCGTTCTCTTCCAATACCATCATGTCATAATACCCGACCGGCTCGATCAAGCGGACATTGCCGCCAAATTGCTCGTCGAGTTTTGCGAGCGCGCCGCGTGTGCGCGGGTGGACGGGGAAGATCACCGTCTCGCCGACCCGGCTCAAGGCGCGGACGATATTCGTCAGGCGGGCGGGGTCGTCGGTGTTGGCGGCGCGATGGACGGTGACCAAACTGTACGAAGCGGGAGCCAGCCCGAGGTCCGAAAGAACCGTCGATTTTTGTCGCGCGAGCGGACGGTTGGCGAGGTTCGCATCCAGCATCACATCTCCCACCCAAAAGACGTTCTTGGCGATGCCTTCGTTGGCGAGTTGCCGCACGGCGGTCTGGCTTACGCAAAAATACGCGGAGGATAATTGATCGGCAACGAGACGGTTGATCTCTTCGGGCATGCGGCGGTCGAAACTGCGCTCGCCCGCTTCGATGTGAACAGTCGGGATGTGTAGTTTGCTCGCCACGAGCGCGCCCGCCAGGGTGGAGTTCGTGTCGCCGCGGACGATGACCACATCCGGCTTTTCGTGGAGGACGATCTCTTCGAATCTCACCAGGATTTCGGCTGTTTGCCCCGCGTGCGAGCCGGAGCCCACTTCGAGGTTGTGGTCGGGCGCGGGGATACCGAGTTCGTCGAAAAAGGTCTGCGACATTTTATAGTCGTAGTGTTGACCGGTGTGGACAAGGATTTCACGGTGGTGTTTGCGAAGCGCGCGGCTCACAGGCGTTGCTTGAATGAACTCGGGGCGCGCCCCAACGACGGATATGATGTTCATGGCGTCCTCTGAAATTGTCGGAGTAGGTGAGGCCGGGTTTTCAAGATGCGTTGGGCAAGTTCTGCCAGCGCCAGCCCGGCAAAGGGGATCAAGACGGCGTCGACCGGCAAGCGGTAGCGGATCAACGTCCACGTGAGGATGTGCACGCCGGAGTAGACGACGGCAAAGAGCATGAGCAGTCCTTGCGGCGAGAAGAGCAGGTTGAGGAAACGATTCCCTTGCGCGCCGGTATTGGCTTTGACGCTCAACCATAAACCGTATAGCATGAACGGCAGGAACAGCCCGAAACTTCCGATGCGGGAAATGTTGCTCAGCGTGGACGAATCGGCTGAATACCAGAACATGAAATATGGCGGAATGCGACTCAACGACAGCAACAGGTATCGTCCGGGGTCGTCGGTGACGAATTGGATGCCGCGTTTGAGGAGTTCCTGGTCGAGCGCGGCTTCGTCGAGAGAACGGACTTCCTCGGGGATCATTTCTTGATAGGTTTCGGTCGGCAGGATGGGGATGAATTTTGTCCCATGGATGGGGTGGTTGCCCCAGAAGAAGGCGTACCCGGAATTCGTGTTGAGCAGGACAAACCTATCGAAGCGCGAGTAATTGTACAACGAGGCTGGCAGGATGAAGGCGATGGTCAGCAGGATGGAGACGAGGCTGGGGAGCAGAGGCAACTCGACCCGGCGGCGGATACGGACGATCCATATCCAAAGAAACAGGAAGGGGATGAAAAGCAGAAAGACCTGCCGCAGTAGAACGGTGATGCCCAGCGAGATTCCCAACGAGACGCCGAGGTTGGTATCCAGTTTTCGATCGAGGTTTTCAGATAATCGAATTCCAAAATACAGGCTGAACAAAATGGCGGTGATGTAGAACGGCTCGGTCATGAGCGCCGCGCCGTAGTAGAAAAAATAGACATACACGGCAGTGATGCCCGCCGCAACCAAGCCGACGGTTTTGGAAAATAGTTTTTCACCGATGTGAAAGGTGATGTACGGGTGCAATACGCCGACGATGACCGCTTGCGCGATGCGCGCGGCGAGCGGGTGCGGACCGAATAGGATATAGACCAACGAGAGGTAGAGTGTGTAGAGGAAACTCCAATGCGCGGTGGGCGCGTCGGCGGGCGTGATGGGCCACCACAATTCGCCGAAGGAAAACCCGTGTCCGCCGACAACGCGCAAGGCAAGGTTGTGATAGGAGACCTGGTCGAAGATGCCGGGCAGAGCCACGACGGTATCGCCCATGGCAAGCGCGATCGCCACGCGCAAGAGGACCGCCACCGTGAGGATGAACGGCAAGGGTTGCGCGGCAATCTTTTGCAGAATGTTTTTGGTTGCTGTTGGTGTCATTCTTCGTAAATCTTTTTCATGGCAGAGAGCGCCGCTTGCCAGTCATATTTCGTTTCCGCAAGTTTCCGTCCGTGAACGGATAGTTTTTCCTGTAAGGACGGATCTTCCAACAGTTGGATGACCCGGTTCGCAAAATCGTCCGCTTTGTCGGCGACGATCACGTCGCTTTCCAACTCGGCTTGAATGCCTTCCAACCCGATCGTGGTGGTGACCACCGGCATGGCGTAGGCAAACGCTTCGAGGATTCTCACGCGCATCCCGCCTCCCGCGCGAACGGGGACAACCATCAATGCGCTCTCCGCCAGATACGGAGCCAGTTCGGGAACATAGCCGGTTACGTTCACGCTCCCCGAATTGCGAGCCTGAAATTCGAGAAAATCTTGCGGCGGGTTTTTGCCGATGATGGTCAGCGTTGCCTCTGGCACTCGTTTCTGAACCAGCGGGAACACTTCGTTGAAGAACCAACGGATGCCATCCGCATTGGGCGGGTAATGCAGGGTGCCCAGGGTGACGATATTGTTCGAGGCAGGCTTGCGCTTGACCGGCGTCAACTGTTGCGTATCCACCGCGATCGGGATGGTGGAGATCGGCGCAAGTTTGTCACCGGGTTTTACTTTTGAGAAGCGCAACGCTTCTTCGAGCCCAGCCCGGTCGACATCGGTCACCGCCAGCACATGGTCGACCGTTTTGAGGAATTCGCCTTCATACCGTTTGACGCGCTGCGCTTCGACTGCCAGGAGGGGTTTCAAGAACCAGCGCGCATTTTCGCGCATCCGCTCGACGATGGACCAAACAGCATTGTGAGCGTCGAAAATCACTTTCGGTTTTTTCTTCGGCGCGGTTTGCGCGGCGCGAAGTCCGAACTGTACCATCGTCAACTGGTCGGCGTGGATGAAATCGAATTCGCCCTGTCGCGCCAGATTGGTCACTTTCTCCTGCATGGCTGGCAGATCGTCGCGTTCAACGAGAAACGGGCGTCCGGTGAGATAACTGCGGATCATGTACCCGATGTCTGCCGCGCGCGACCGTCGAATCGGCACCGCGTGGACCGCCTCGCAAACTTCAGCCAGCGCGGGCAGGTGCGGCTCTTCTTCTGGACGAACGAAGGAAACCAAAGTTACAGAATGACCCTGCCCCGCTAAAAATCGCAACACGTGCCAGGTCTTCACTTTGGGACCCGCGTCTGGGGGGAACGGAACAATTTGGGTTAGGAAAAGTATGTTCATAAGGTGTGATTAAAATTTTGCCACAGAGTCCGCAGAGATTCTGAGCCTACACACTCAGCGCGCTCTGCGATCCCTGTGGCTTGAATTCAAAAAATGGTACTGCTCACTTCAAATTAAGACACAACGCCATCACATCGATGTTCGAGCGTAATTCCTTCTTCGCCTGGTCGTTCTTCGACGGGATGACCAAGCCCACCACCCACACGAGCAGCTTCACCAGGCTCATCAAGAAGAACAACACGCGCAAGAAGAAAGCGCTGACAAAACCATAATTCTTCTTGTAGAACATCATCTTGCCGCGATAGACCATCTTGCGCCGCTTCCAACGATCCATGCTCCTGCCGCCGAAGTGAACGATGGAGGAATTCGGCAGGAACACAACCTTCCAGCCCGCCTTGTTCAAACGGTATTGCAGATCCGCTTCATCGCCATAAATGAAATAACCTTCATCGAGCAGTCCGATCTGATCCAGCGCCGCTCGCCGCACCAACAAACACGCCGAACTCATCCAGCCGGTCTCTTTGATCTCCTGCGCATCGCCATGCGAAGGATACCCGGTCCACAACAACTCGCCGATGCGCGTGACGATCAGGAATTCTTCAAGCAGGGTCGAAAACGGCGCAAACCCCGATTGGAACGAACCGTCCGGGTTCAACAACCTTCCCGCTGTTGCGCCAGCCCTGGGGTGGGCATCCAGATACTCCACCAGCACATCGAGCGCGGGAGCGTTCACAAGCGTATCGTTGTTGAGCAATAATACATGACGACCGTTCGTCTCTTCGATCCCCTGGTTGCTTGCTTTGCCCAACCCGACGTTCCCCGCATTCTGGATCACCTTCACTTGCGGGTACTTTTCCGCCAGCATCTGCTGACTTCCGTCTGTTGAGCCGTTATCCACCACCACCACATCGAACGAACTCTTCAGCCCGCCTTCGTAGAGCGATTTCAAACACGGATCGAGGTACGCCTTGTTATTCCAGCACACCAACACAATGGACATATCCACGACCTGTTCGCCGCTTCCCTCCCCGACCTGTGGCTTGCTTTCCATACCCGGCATTTATTCCTCCCCTCGGTATTTCTTGTCCATCTCGGCGATCTCATCGTACGTCCCGAGGTCGATGTACGTCCCATCTTCGAGATGGACGCCTTTGAACTTCATTCCAAGAGATATGGCGTCGTTCATGATCTTTGCAAAATCCGAGATGCCTTCCTCGAACACACATGTATGCAGATACTCGGTGAACTTCGGGCGCCAGATGACGCATCCCCACATCTCTGTGAGATCGGTCTGTTTTGGCTTGTCCACGATCTCAGCGACTCGTCCATCCTCGCCATGGCGAACCATGCCGAATTTTTCAGGGCGGTCGGTGGTGAACATGCCGAATAACACGTCATCCTCCGGCGAGGCGGCTTCATAGACTCGCTTGAAAATATCGTTCGGTTTCATGAGCGTATCTGCCATGCCGAAGAAAACGGTTTTGCCTCTGATGAGGTGGTACGCCGAATCCAACGCGTGCGCCAGCCCCGGCGAGGTGGATTTGGTCTTGCCCTCGACCACTTCCTGAACCACATAACTGATATCGCATCCGAAGCGCATCCCGCTCCCGAAGTATCCCATCAATTGATGCTTGGTCTCGTTTACGACAAACACAATGTGTTTGAGACCGGCGTTGACGAGGTTATCCACCACAAATTGCGAGATCGGCTTATAGTGATTATTGCGGATGACCGGGTATAACTCCTTTGGGTACGGTAAACCCAGCCGAACTCCCTTCCCCGCGGCGGGGATCAATCCAATCAAATCTTCCATGCAAGCCTCCCGTATTAGGTAAGTTTATTTTCCTTGCGCATTTGTTCGATGGCAACCAACCCCCCAAAGAAGATCCACGGCAAGATGCTGGCGCGGAACCCATCCAAGCCGATATTGTAGGCGAACGGCAACAGCCAATCCACCAGATATGCCGCCATCACACAGGCCGCCACGCCCGCCAGCACGCCATAAGCGTAAGCCCGCGCAAAACCATCTTTCAACTCCCGCGACAACCTCCAGCCGAGAACTCCCACTTCATACAATATCCAGATAAAGCAGACCAAGCCAGCCAGTCCGGTCTGGGCGATAATATCCACAAATTGACTGTGGGAGTTGAAGCGGATGTGGTATCCACGCAGGGAAAACAAAGGGGCGTACCAGTTGTAGTTGGCGAAACCAAGCCCCAATAGCGGGTTGGCGCGGCTGATATCCAAGACGACAACCCAGGCATCTACGCGCGTCCCCCAGCTATATTGGTCGGTGGATATTAGATCCTGCGCCAGATACGCCACACCGATCAATGCAAACGGGATGGAGGCAAAAGCGAGTTTCGGGAATTTCAACGCCACCAAAACGCCGACACCCACCATGGCTGGCACCCAGCCCGATTTCCAATCCCTTGTTTGGATGACTGCAACGAACAGCGTCAACGCGACGATGATATAAAGGAAGATGCGGATATTCTTTTTAAGATCCTGGTTGAACATTGCCTGGGCAAGCGGCAGGATCACCAGCCACGTCCAGAGCATGCTGTTGGCGATAAATCCGTTTTCAAAAATCGAATCGATGCCCGCCCATTCGACCACCCTGCCAAGAACGTATATCATGCTCAACGCAACGAACGCGATGATGATCGCCTTCAGCCAGCGGATATCTTTGATGATGTTCCCGGTCATCACCATCATGACAAGCGAGAAGAAGTAGATGGCAAAGCCGCCCAACTGCGTATCGAACGGCGCCTGTTGCGCAAGGGAAAACCACGAGACCTGCCCCATGCCGAATGCGACCACGCAAACGACCATAAAAAAGACGGCGGGGCGCACAGCCGAAGACCGCGCGAATTCGAACCGCCGTTGAACGACGAACATGTTTCCAATCCAAAGGACCGACATGAGAACGACCAACAAGACCGAGGCATTAAAGCCGCCGGGTCCTGAAAACGGGACAAACATTCCCGCAGGCATTAAAAAGATGTACGCCAATAACGGGTAACGATATAACAGTCCCAGCGCTATCAGTCCCCCAATCGCCGCCAGAGCGATAACCAACACGTTCACAGTTCCCCAAAATGAAGCGGCAACAGTGATCAGAATGGTCAATAAGCCAACGCTGTATTGAAACGTTTGCCGGGAAATCGTAACCTGCCGGTCGATGGTGAGGAATTTCAGGTTGAAATTGATGTCCATGAGTCGCGCCGAGGATGCTATTTTAACTCAATACCCAGCCACAGCAGGAAGGACATGCGCAAATCAATCCGTTCAGCCGCGGCTGGGTATGATAGCCGGTGGATGGATCCGTCCACAGGACGGAGATCCACATAATGGGGTTACGTTCGACTCAGGACATTTCGTTGATACGCCAATCCTTGATCTTGCGCTTCATATTGGCGTTCAGGGAACCAACAAGGTGGCATACATGGAGAAATGGAAGCCATCCGATGTTGACAACGCGGAATACGTAGCGGGGAGCGCGCTGAAGGTGTAAGAATAGTATCGGCCTGAACCTGATAATGCGACCCTCCCCGTGAGAGTATTGTTTTGCGGCAGGAATACCAGCCAATACGTGCCAGCGGGCATTGTGGTTTGCGTTACCACAGGTTGGGTATTCCACCCGGCGACCGGCGTGAATGCGGCAGTTTCCGCAAGGCGGGCGCCGGGGGCGTTTCCGTTATTCGCATAAATCCCCAATCGTAATTGACCTCCCGCCGTGGACACATAGTAACTCAGGCTCTGTATCGTCGCGCTCTGTGACAACGTTACCTGCTGGGCGATCAAGAGATTTCCCATGCCGGAATACGGAGTTGTCAGAACGCTCGTTTCGCCGATGGTGATGGGCGTCCCGCCCGGAGATGTCGATGTGGCTGTGGGCGAATTTGTCGAGGTTGGGGTTCTCGTGGGAGTATTCGTCGAGGTTGCTGTGAATATTGATGTGGGGGTTGCGGTTGGAGTATTGGTAAATGTTGCAGTAGATGTCGGGGTACTTGTGGCCGTAGGAGTTGAGGTTTTTGTCGCTGTATGGGTTGGCGTGGCAGTAAACAAGGGAGTGAGTGTTGCCGTGGGCGTGTATGTTGGCGTGTTGGTGATCGTGGGCGTGAACGTTCGGGTGGGTGTCGAGGTATGCGTTGGGGTATTCGTTATTGTCGGCACAGTTGTGGGTGTGCTGGTTGGCGCGGCGCCGAGCGCAAAGGTGGCGTAGAACGAGAAGCGGAATGCGCCCGAAGCGGAGGAAGCCGAGTATGTTGCCGGTAATGACCCAAAGGTGTAGCCGTAATAACGTCCAGCCCCTGCGTACGTCATGCGACCTGCCAGGGTGTTACTTTGAGGCAGGAATGCCAGCCAATAGGTTCCGGCGGGAAGCGAAGTGGGCGTGATGACCGCCTGTGTATTCCACCCGGTTACCGGAGTGAAAGCGGCGGTTTGCGCCATCAACGTGCCCGGCGCGCTACCGGAATTGTTATAGATGCCCAGCCGTAACTGTCCGCCTGCTGTAGACACATAATAGCTCAGGCTTTGAATGGTTGCGGTTTGCGACAGAGTGACTTGCTGTGCCACGAGTTGGTTGCCAGCGCCCGAATAGGATATACCAAGGACTGTTGTTTCGCCGACATTAAAGAAGGGCGATGGCGTGCTTGTCGCGGTGATGGTGGGCGTGTTCGTTGCAGTGTGAGCGGGCGTGGAGGTGAACGTGGAGGTGAATGTCGGCTGGGGAGTGAAGGTCGGAGTGTTGACAGAGGTTGCGGTGGGCGTGGCAGATGGACCCGGGGTAGGAGGCGTTCCGTATTCGAAGGCGCCCATATCGCACCCGGCGCCTTGCGGCCGGGCGACGCCGCGTTGATCATCGCTCGCGCACACGCTGTTTACGCCGGCAGAATCCAAGGCAGAACTCCCCGCGATCAAGGCGTGGGTGTTTGTAAATCCGCCATTATTTTCCAACGCGCTCAAGAGCGGATCGGTCGTGATTAGATTTGTGCAAGTCGCGCCGGCTGGGCAACCACCCTGCACGACGCTGTCTGTCACAGTAGATGAGCTGGTTTCATCATTCTTGATCTCATCGTTCGTGCCGCCGTCTGCCCACAATACGCTATTGGAAATCTGAGGAGCGCTTCCCGTCAAGTTGAGCATCGCGTCGCCTCCCGCCGTGCCGGAGGCGTTGACGCTGTTATTGCCGGTAAAGGTGACGTTATTGAAAATTGGGTTGCCATCGATATTCAGGATGCCGCCGCCGCCCCATGGCGCGACGCCCGAACTTTCAAACGAGATATTCCCGCTAAAGGTCACATTCGTGAAGATCGGATTGGCATATTCATTCAAAATTCCCCCGCCACGCCGGGTGGCGGTATTGCCGTTGAACGTCACGCGATCAAGCGTGGTCTGGCTATTGTTATTGAACAGCCCTCCGCCGCCCACGGCTGAATTGTTCGTGAAGACCACATCCACCAATGTTGGGAGGTTGGGTTCATCCACGCCGGGACCGCCCAGCGTCTGAAGATTCAAGCCGCCGCCAGCGGCAAATGTGGCGACGTTATCGATAAAGTTCACCCTCGTGATGGACACACTTCCATTTTGCACATACACGCCGCCGCCGATGCCCGCCGTGTTATTGCTGACTGTGATATCCGTGAACGAGGCGCGGCTATAGTTGGCTTCCACACCCGATGTGGAAATAATGAAGACTCCGCCGCCGCGCCCGTTGGCATTGTTCGCTGTGATGAGCAGGTTGCGAAGCGTGGGACTGGTATTTTGGATGTACATGCCGCCGCCGACGCCGCTCCCCGAATTCTGGTTGCCGCCGGTGATGGTAAACCCATCCAACACGTATGCGTCAGTAAGCGCCCCGTTTGCGGTGACCACCGAGTAGGCATTCCCGGCGTTGCCTGCGGTTTGATCGATATCGCCGCTCAACACTGTGCCGTTCGTAGCCGGGTTGGAATTCCGCTGGCTTAAAAGGCTATTGCCTACAGTAAAACCGCCATACACCGAAACGCCATTTTTCAACGCGAAGGAACTATTGCGGTCATTGTTGGACTGACTGGCGCCTTCATCGGGATAGTAAACCCCACCCGCCACCCAGACCTGGTCGCCATACGACGAAGCCGCCAAAGCGTCTTGCAGGCTTGCGTAGGCGGTAGCCCAACTGCACCCGTCCGGGCTTGGGGCGGTAGAGTTGGCATCTACATACACCACACCCGCGCATGCCGCGCCGGCGGATGACAAGATCGCAAACTGCGACAGGACCATGGCAAGAATAAATAACGGGGAAAGAATCGAACGAAAACCGATCTTCATCATAGCTCCTCAACTGTGGTCCGCTTCCATGCGCCAGATGTTCATGGCAGAGCGGAAAATAAAAATAAAAAAATCAAAAGGGATTACCCGTTGGCAATCTCTTGAATCAACTCAAAAAACTTGAGCATTACCTTCGACCAATTAAATTTGTCGGCAACCAGCGCGGTTGCATTGATGGAAATCTTTTCGTGAAGCGCCCGGTCTTGAAGCAAATTTATAACATAGGATGCAAACATTTTCGGCTCATCTGTAACCAAAAGGTGCGCCCCGTTTTGGGCGTCCAACCCCTCCGCGCCTTTGGAGGTTGCCACCACCGGTGTCCCGATCGCCATCGCCTCCAGAATTTTCAACCGCGTGCCTCCCCCACTCTGGAGCGGCGCAATAGCGACCATGGACGAGGCGATTAAGGATTTGATGTCCTCGACATACCCCGCGAGGACAATATTTTGGTTGGACGGAAGAGGCAGGTTTTCATGATCGCCGGTGATCGTCAGTTTCGCATCGGGGATCTGTTGCAACACCAAAGGAAAAACCTCGCCGACAAACCAAAGCATGGCTTCATAATTTACGCGGTATTTGAACGGACCCGCAAAGACGATGGTATTGGCTTGCTTTTTTATCTCTCGATTTGCATAGTCGTCGACATCGATACAATTGGGAATGACTTCGATCTGATCTTCTTGTCGGGGGAAATTTCTCGCCACCAAACCGCGCTCGGTTTCAGAAACAACCGTGAAAGATCGAAACCCATTGAAAAGCCGAGAAAGATAAAAACGATATTTGAGCCAGGTCAGGGCATGGCGGGGGCGAATTTTGCCGTCCGGGGAAAATGCGCGGTCATGGAACAAGCCGATCTCGAGTTCCTCGAACAACGCTGGAATCCCTTGAAAGTATGGATAGTACGCCGCCATCTGCAGTTGAGACGCGATCACGAGATCGACCTTCTGCCCAGAGATGGCTGTCGTGATCGCGCGCGCCATCTCCGCCGAGAATGTGTCGATCACCGAGCGCGGTTTCATAGACAAAAACCCGAGGCGCGCCTGCCATGCGCCGGGCTCGAACTCCTTCCACGGGACAACGACAATGTCCGAACACAGGCTTCGGATTTCGGGCGCGTCAGGACGCCCCCCGGTCTGGTCTACAAAACTCAGCAGAGTCACATCGTGATGACGGCTCAACCCGCGCAAAAGGTTGTAGATGCGCACTTTGGAGCCGTTGTTCACCGGGTATGGAAACCAACGAGAGAGAAAAAGGATTTTCATCAGTGGATCAATGATCCGAGGTAACGTTCGATCTCGTCGGTCATGCGGCGCAGGTCGAATTTGGTTCGCGCGGTTTCGCGCCCGGCGCTTCCCAGTTTTTCCCTCAGCGCCGGCGATTCGATCAACCGTCGCAATGCTTGAGCCAAACCAGTTGAATCACCAGCCTCGAACACGAGTGAGTTTTCGTCGTGGACGAGCATCTCCGCCGCGCCGCCCACCGCAGTCCCAACAACAGCCAGCCCAGACGCCATCGCTTCCACGATCACCCTCCCGAACGGTTCCTGCCAGATGGATGTGAACAAAAATATATCGGCTTGCCGGTAAAGCGCCGGTAACGTTTCCTTGGGCTGGGCAGGCAGAAACGTCACGAACGAAGCGAGGGAGGCGCGTTCGACCATCTTGTGAAGCGAATCGACATAGTCCGGTTCGCCGTCGCCTACAATGGTCAACTTCACGTTGGAGATTCTATTTTTGCCAACGAGATGCGTCACAGCCTCAATGGCGGTGTGAACGCCTTTCTCGTGCGTAAGCCGTCCAATATATAACAGGGAAATAATTTTGTTCGTCTTTGGCGTTTGCCCGCCTTCCAGATAGGGAGTGGTATCGACAGCCCCGAAGACCACGCGCCCCTCCGTCGAGACAATTCCCTGTTGCGCAAATTCTTTACGCATGAAATCGGACGGGAAGAGGATGCGGCGCAGGTTAAGGCGCGGCTTTTCCTCCCGCGCTACAATGCTCCGGGCGATCGGCTTCAACAATAATTTTGGCAAGCCCGTCATCCATGAGCGCGGGGATGCGTTCCAATAATTTTCGTATTGGCTGGGAAGCGTGGGCCAGTAATCGCCCAGGTAGTAAACCGTTCGCTCGGGCATCAGAGACTCGGCAAGGGCGGGCAGTGACCGGGGAAAATTCCACATCCCCCAAATCAGGATGGCATCCGGGTTCCAGTCTTTCACGGTTTCACGAAGCAAATCTAGATTTTCCCGCTCCCGCTTTTTTCGCCGCGTAAAGAACCACGCCGCATTTTTCAGCGAGGCAAGTTCCATTTCGAGGCGGAGTTCGCGCCGCACCCAGCGCGGGTCGGGAGATTTCAGGTGATCCCGTTCGTGGGCGCTGGTCAGGATCGTTACCTCATGTCCGCGCACTCGCAAGCCATCGCCCACTTCCTGGCACCATTGCTCGTATCCGCCGCGGCTGGCAGGCGGGTAAAAGTTGGTGAGAAACAAGAGTCTCATCAGGGGCTTCCCGCAGGGCCGACTTGTTTCAGAAACGCTTCGATGCCGTTTGTCATCTGTTGGATGGTGAATCGCTCTGAGGCAAGTTTGCGGCCAACGTTTACCAATCGGCGACTCAGTTCGGGGTCCGAAAGGAGGCGGGCGATGCGGTCGGAAAGTCCTTGCGCGTCTTCCGGCTCGAATAACATCTTCTTGTCGTAATGACGGAAGATCTCGCGGCTCCCTCCCACATTAGAGCCGATGACCACCAACCCAGCCATCATGGCTTCGACGATCGTGCGCCCAAACGGTTCGGGCCACGTGGAGGTGAACAGGAAAACGTCGAAGTCCTTTAACATGGCGGGGATGTCTTCACGGGCAACTTTGCCGGAGAAGTGAACGATGTTTTCGATTCCCAACTCGGTCACCCGCTGTTGCAGGTACTTTTTGTATTCGGGATGCCCGTCGCCTAGAACGGTCAATTCAACTTGATCGGCGAAGCCTTTGTGAGCCAGCAAGCCCAACGCTTCGATTGCCGTGTGCACGCCCTTATCAGGCACCAGCCTGCCGAAATAAAGTAAACGGGTCGCGCGACCCGTCTTTGTGGATTTCTTTTTTTGCTCGAGACGTTGAAACGGCGCGGGATCGGCTCCCGCATAGACGACCGAGGCGCGCGGCGGAAATTTACCGGCGTTCACCAGCGTATCGCGCACATATTCACTGCAACAAATGACATGATCGAACTTGAGGCGCGGCGGATACCCTTGTCGTTTGAGTCGCGCAAGCGCAAACGACCGGAGAACCCGTTTGAATGCTTCGGTGATCCGTCGATTCGCCGGGGACTTCCAGTAGGCAAGATGCAAATCTTCATCGGTGGGCCAATACGACGCCATGTAATACGTCACGCGACCCGGCATCCATTGTTCAGCCCAATACGGCAGGTTGTGCGACATGGCAAACATCCCCCAGAACATGACCACATCGGGCTTGAACACCTCCATGGCAATTTTTAATTCAGCCAGGTTTTCTTTTTCTTGCCGGGGAAGTTTGAAGAAAAAATCGAGCGGTTTGTAATAATGGATATCCGTCATCAAGTGTAGCGTGCGGGTCACATTCCCAGAGCGGGCTTCCTGCGCCGATCTCACCCCATAGCGGCTGGTGAGAACGCTCACGGCGTGCCCGCGCGCGAGCAGTTCGCGCGTCACTTCATGGCAGAGCTGTTCGTATCCGCCCAGTTCGTGCGGCGGGTATTGACTGGAGACAAACAAGATGCGCATTACTTCGATCTCCCCATCGCGCGCCGCAGGGGTTGGATCAACGTTGCGCCGAGGAAAGAACGCAACAAGGAGCCAACAAAAGATCGATTCAGAATCAGCGAAGGTTGGAAAGACAACGCGCCAAGGAAATGCCGCCGCGCCGCGCGAGTGTTGCCCTGTCCGTAAGCCAGCAAACCAAAAGCATATTCCGCGTTGGCGTAGGCGGGTCGCTTGAATTCTGTCAGACGCAATTCATGATCGGCAAACAATTTCTCCAACAACCGCAGGGTGACGCGCGTATTCTGCTCGAGGTTGATCGACGCGAACTCGCCGCGATAGCCCTTGGGCTGATCACCGCATGCCAACTCGTAGAAGGTTTCCACACGCGCCAGCAATGCGGGTCGCGCGATCGCCATCGAACGCAGACACTCAAACGCGCGGATTTCGTTCTTTGCCTGAAGATATTCCACAGCGGATACGAGGTAAGCGCGGCTGAACGCGCGACGCTGATCCTCGTTCCATTCGCCAGTGGGGGCTGGTTCGGCTCCGAAATTCTTTTTCACCACTTGCAAGCGGTTCTCGAACTGCCGCGTTGGGTCGGTGGACATACTGCCCGGCAAAATGCGGTGACGGGTTAATATCTTCGTTGTATGAATCACCTTGAAGCGGCTGGTGATCCTCAGCCACATATCCAGGTCTTCGAGGGCGCGCAAGGAGGTGTCGAAAAAACCAACGGCGTCGTAACAATGTTTGCGCACAAACATCGATTCAGGCACCAGGAAGTTGCCATCCACCAGCGCCCAGTATAATTTTTCAGGCGCGATCTCGCGCGCCTCGATCTGCGGCAACGGTTGGTTCAAATGGTCCACAAACCGATACCCGCAATAGATGCCGTCAGCCTCCGGCTGACCCCGCAACGCGGTAACGAGGGTTTCGACAAAGTCGGGTTCGTACATATCGTCCGCATCGAGCACGCCGATGAATTTCCCGCGCGAGGCGGTGAGCCCGGTATTGCGCGCGGCGGAAAGCCCCTGGTTCTGTTGAAAGATCGCGCGGACTGTATCGCCGAACGCGGCAATCACTTCGCGGCTGTTATCGCGCGAGCCGTCGTCCACGACGATAATTTCGACGTTACGATAGGTTTGCCTCAAAACGCTGTGGATCGCGTCTTCGATGTACTGGGCATGGTTGTAATTAGGGATGATGATGCTGACGAGGGGAAGGGTTTCAGGCATGGAAGCAGGTGAACGTTAGGAATGAGGCGTTAAAGAGTGTTTCTTAAGTCTTTTTTGGACACGGATCACACGGATTTCACGGAGAAAACCATATAAAAATCCGTGTTTGACCGTGTCATCCGTCAAATCCGTGTACTTAAGAAACAGTGCCTTAGATGTCTTTGACGGGTTGACGGTCGATCACGGCTTGGAAGACGCGTTCGAGGCGGGCGAGGTAGCTTTCCCATGAGAAGTTTTTTTCGGCTGTGGCGCGCGCGTTGGCTCCCAAACTCAAACGGAAATCGGAATCGGCAATCAAGCGGCATAGCGCGGCGGTCATCGCGGTCACATCTCCCGGCGGGACGAGGCTCCCGTTCGCGCCATCCTCCACCACATCCACGATCTGACCGATGGATGAAGCGACCACCGCCAATCCCGCGGACATATATTCAAAAAGTTTCAACGGCGAAAGCCACATCTCCCGATCCATCGGAGGGTATGGCACAACGGCAATGTCTGCCGCCGCCATGTAACGCGGCACATCGGAGTGAGATACGATGCCCGTAAAAATAACCGAACGTGCCAAGCCAAGTTCGGCGGCAAGCGCGCTCATGGCGGCGCGACGCTCGCCATCCCCCACTAAAACAAGCCGCGCCGTGGGCTGAGATTTCAAGACTTCGACAAATGCCGTCAACAGGGTGGGAACGTCGTGCCAGTGAAAAAAATTTCCCACGAACAAGATTACGGGGTCGTTTTGCAAACCGAGTTTCGAGCGAATATCTTCCCGCGCCTGTCGATCCGGTTTGAAGCGGTCGATATGCACCGCATTTGGAAAAACAACAATTTTTTCCGCGGGAACATTCCAATGTTTCATCAGATGCCGCTGACCGGCATTCGTCACACAGATGATGCAATCTGCCGCAGACAGGTTGTAGCGAAGAATCCCATCCGCTCGCCGGCGCAGTAGACCGGTGATCGGTTTGTTCATGATATCCAATTCCATGATCTGGTCGGCTTCAAAAAAGATCACATAGGGAAGCCGCAGGCGTTTTGCCGCCATCGCCAGTCCCGAGTTGTACATGCCGTTTCGTTCGTAGATCACATCCGCAGAGTTCAACCCGAGCGCTGCCGCGTCGAAATACCGATAGTTCGAAAAGTAATTCAGGTACGGGACGCCAATCAGCTTTTGGATTCGCCAGACGAGTTTGCTTGCCAGCGAAAACAGAGGAGAAGCCGTCCACGAGCGGCGGGCGGGCGAAACAGCCTCCACGTCCGAAGTGACCGCGAATTCGTCCACAGTCAGCGGGGCGGCAAAGGTGAGCGAATGTCCGCGGCTGATCAAGCCATGAGACAAATTCCGCTGGATGATGTAGGTGGCATCCGCGGGTTTATCTTTCATCGCGTCTTGAAACGGCGCCCATTCCGGCACGCCAATGGCAATTTTGAGTTTTCTGTTCGACCCGGAAGGCATGATCAATAATTTCGTTGAGGGATTTGAAAATGTTCGAGGCTTCGCGCTTTATTCCGATACTTCGCCGCGGGCAATGTATTCGGCTTTGCTTCCCGCGTTGCGCAGGGTGCGCGCAGGCACGCCAACCGCCAAACTATTCGGCGGCATATCTTTGACGACGACCGCATTGGCGGCGATGACACAGTGATCGCCGATGGTGATTCCGCCCAGGACTTTTGCCCCGGAACTGACGTGCACGTAGTTGCCAATGGTTGGGCGCTCCCCTTCTTCATGCTTCGCCCCGATCGCCACTTCTTGAAAGATCAGGCAATTTCTGCCTATCGCTTGCGCGTCGATATACGTGCCGTGTCCGTGCATGATGATCAAACCAGCGCCGACTGATGACGATGGGGTAATCAACAATGTTTCAAGGGGAGGCAGGAACCATGTTGCGAAGCACAGCAGGATACGATCCCACAGACGGGAAGGTTCGCCCAGCCGATAATACAGCAAGGCGCGAAACTCCTCGATATCTTTGCCATACATGAGCGCGCGAAGTTTGCGCGCCAGGGTATCGCTGGATTTCTGTTGATAAATCATCAACAACCAACGGTCGATATCCGCTTCGATCACCTTTCTGGCGGGAGAGCGTTTCACCAGCGTCAGGGCGGGATACAGTTTCAACGTCCGGTAGAATGAGCGTAGTTTTTCCAGCATGATGGATACGTGTTCACAATTCCAGGTTTGGTCGGGGGGCGCAACGATCAAGACGCCGCATGTGATTCTTTGACGCGGACGCCGTCGCGCCGGATGATCCGCGCGGGCATGCCTGCCACCGTGCAATTCGGCGGGACATCGCGGGTGACCACCGCGTTGGCGCCGATAACAGCATTGTCTCCCACGGTCACCGGACCGAGGATTTTGGCTCCGGCGCCAATATATACGTTATCGCCAATGATCGGGGGAGCGCTTTTATCATCCCTGAACCCGATCGCCACACCCGGGTTCACCCAGCAATTCTCGCCGATCTTTTGCGCGGCGATGACAGTTCCAAAACCGGCCCGGGCAAAAAAGCCGGGTCCGATATTGATCGGTTCCGCAAACCTGAGCGCCACTTTGGGATAGGGATACAATATTCTGGCAAGCGCGAATAGCGCCCGGCCGCGAAGTCCGGTAAAACGTCCGATCCGCGCGTAGAACAGATTGCGAAATTCCGGGAAGGAGTTCAACAGCCAGACGAGCATATCGGCAGGGGATTGTTTCTTTAGGCGAGGTTTATATACCTGAAACCACCTCAGCATGTCTTTCTCGATCGCATTGCGATTTGCCGAGCGTTTGAATAGCAGGAGATGAGGGATGGCTTTTAGTTTTGCAATCATTGTGTCACCATAGATAGGGTTTGAAGTTTGAAGTTTCACACACAGACGTCAATTGCGATTCAACACCGAATTGTACACATTGAGAAAGTTCTGGCACACAGAAAGCGGGCGAAACGGACCCTGTTCATAGGAGCGCCGCGACGCTCCAGCGAATTGCGATCGCAGAGCGGGATTCTCGATCAACCGATTAATTTGTTTCATTAAACAGGTCGAATCGGCGGGAGCGCACAGCAACCCATTTTCGCCGTCTTGAATGATTTCCGGTATCCCGCCCACGTTTGTTGTCACGATGGGTCGCCCGTACGCCATCGCCTCCACGAGAGAGACGGGTTGCCCTTCCAAAATGGACGGCATCACGAAGATCCCGGTGTGCTTCATGATGCGCGATAGTTCATTGCGCGAGGTAAACGCGCCGGCGAATATCCCAGCGCTATCGAGCCCCAGGTTGCGGGCATGAGCCGCCAACTCTTCTCGAAGCGGACCTTCTCCGTAAATCTTCAGGGATGCGCCGGGGTGGTTTGCTCTGATCTCCTTGAAGGCGTCCAACAGGTAGACGAGTCCTTTTGTCACAAAAAGCCTTGCAATGGCGGTCAATTGAACTTGACCGTTCTCGCCCGCAAGGTGATCGACCGGGAAGCCCAAGTCGGCGGGGTCGGGCACGAGCGGTCCCTGAACAACAATGGGGCGCGTCACGCCGCAGATCGTTCTTAACCCTTCGGCGCTTTTTTCTGAGACGGCGATGACCACATCCGCTTTGTTGATGCACTGATCGAACCCTTGCCACCAATTGAATTGCGGGTCGGGCGTTTGGTGTTCTTCATACACAATGGGCAGTTGTTTTGCATGCGCCCAATCGATCACGAACAACAAGCTGGTTGTGTAACCCTGGATGTGCAAAATGTCCGGTTGCCAGGTCGCCTTCCAATATGCCAGCATCAGGCGCGTAAAAGGTTTGCGCCAATCGGGTCCCACCACCCATTTCATCGCGCGCCCGCGAAACCAATTCCGCGCGCTTTGGAACGCGTCGCCGGGCGGCGTCCATTTTGCGACCATGATCGCCAGCCCAAGAAAAAGGATCAGGGGGATGAATAGCCACGTCAACCCGTTGAGGATCTTTTCCTTCGTCTTCCAGTCCGAGGCTGGCAAGGATACCCACTTTGGCAATTGAGTAAACCGCACCGGGGACTGACGGAGGCGGACAAGATATTGATTGTCCGAGGGCACCCAAGCCGTGGACAATACGCTGACCTCATGCCCCATTTGTTGAAGCCCCATCGCGAGCGTGATCGTGTATTCTTCCAGCCCGCCCAGTTCCTGCATATCATACAGGATCATCCCGATTTTCAATGTGACACCTGTTTCTGTAAATTAACGAAATAAGAGAGTGTTTCTTAAGTCTGAAACCCTATTCGTTTTGGACACGGATTTCACGGAACACACGGAAATGAATCACTGATGTTACGCAGTTGAAATCAAGTCGGGTCTCCTAATGCGCCATTTATGTCGTTCTTGTGCAAGGACAGTCTAAAACGCGAGATAAATCTCGCGTTACGACCTTTACTGCGAAAGGTGAGTTAATAAGCACTTTCCGTGAACATCAGTGAAAAGTCTACGATCTGCCGTTAAGCAATTTGACATGGATGCGGGATTCCAACAGTTTCAAATCTTCCATGATCTTTTCTTCCGTCGCGGCTTTCAAGACCACATGCCCCAGGCGGTCGGGTCCCAACCGGAAGGCTGGCGCTGTTTCGCCATGATCGTAATCGATCACGGTTTCAATGATCTCCAAGCCATTGCCGTCCACATCGACGCGGTCCAAGCTCCCTCCCGATTTAGACGTAATGAGGAGATTCCCGCAGGGGTTTCTGGATTCAAATTGCGCCTGAGGTCTCGATCCCAAACTCAGTTCGAGGATATAGGCATAATAATCCATTTCATAATGCGTGGAAACCAGTTCCGGCAGGCAGGTTGCGCCCGCGCGCGCGCCGATCTCCAGCACATACACATGATCGCCGCGCAGGATAAAGTCCGCATTGATCGCGCAGGTGGTCAACCCCAACGCCCTGATCGACTTATCGAGTTGGGTCCATACCAGGTCTTTCACCTGATCCGGCAGAGAATACGGGACGTAGTGACCGATCGGCACATCCGTTTTCCCGTGATACAAAATATCGCCGTGCGGCATCACGAACTGCGTCTCCCCATCGATCACCGCCGCCTGTGCGCCGAACTCCACCCCGCTGATGAATTCCTCCACCAAAAAATATTTCTGGCGCGTGGCGCGCATCACGTATTCGAAGGCATGCGGCAGATCGTCGGCGGCGTCCACGCGGATAATGCCGCGGCTACCGGAGGTGTCGACCGCTTTGCAGATCACCGGCTTTTCAAACAGATCGAATGCCTGACGTAGTTCTTCCAAACTCGACACGTCGCGGAAGCGAGCCGTGCAGACCCCGGCGGATTCAAACCGGCGCTTCATCTCCCTTTTGTTTGTTGCCAGCGCGCCGGCATTTTCTGAAATCCCGGGCAGTTCCAGCGCGTCGCACACCACCCCTAATGCGCGGACTGCCGCATCAGTGCCTGTGGTGCAGATGCAATCCACATTTTCATCGCGCGCCAACTGAACGATTGACCGCACATCGGTCGTATCGATATGACAGGCTTTGTCTGCCAGTTTGAAGCCGGGATAATTGCCCGCCGCGCTGACCACCAGCGCGCGCATTCCCATTTCTTTGGCTTTACGGATCAACGGGACCTGATAAATACCAGCCCCAAGTATGAGCGCTGTTTTCATAATTCACCTTTGGTGGTTAGGACTGACGCAGTTGAACCTGTTGCGCCGTAGTTGCACTGCGGCGGCGGCAGTACAACTGCCCGCCAACTGTGTAAGCCCTGGTGGTATGGAAAAGAGTTTGGGAACGCCAACTCAACCCTTAGACCTTATTCTTTTTGTACACGAATTTCACGGAACACACGGAAAAAAGGCGGCTTTCTAAAGATTTTTTCCGCGAAAATCCGTGAAATCCGTGGCGTCCGTGTCTGAAAGAAACAATCTCTTACCCTACGAGAGTGGAAGGAGGCGCGAGGCGATCGTTTGAACCGCTTGCAATCTTCTCAAAGGACGCACATCACGGGTGGAGGTCATCACGGCTTGAAAATCCGATTCCACTTGTTTCATATCGAACCATTCGGAGAGTTGATCCCAGGCTTCGAACAGGGGCCACACCGATTTTTTCCCATGAGCCTGCAAAGGCTCGAAGTCGACGCACAGCGATGTTTTTTCCAGCCCTTTCATGAACGGCTTCCTCAATGGAGCAGGAATCTTGTTGACGATTTTCTTTCGGAGGAAATACCTGCCGGTCATGATATACGGCTCGGAGCCGTACGTGCCGGGAATGGTGGCAAGTTTTCCGTAATAGCGGCGAAAGACATCTCCCAACAGCCTGCGATCATCCAGCACAGCCATCGGCAGGGAAAAACAAAACCGCGCGTAGGTTCGATCCAGGAACGGCGTTGCCACGCCTCTCCAATAATCCTTCAAGGTGGACAGAAAATTGATAAACGTCCTTTGCCTGCTCCACAACTCAAGGTACATTAATTTTTGGTAATTAGCGCCGGGGTAGGAATCGATCTCCTTGCGAAGGTTTGCGGCATTTTCCTCGAGCGCGTCGTTCATGGGACGCTTCATGGTCGAGCGAAGCAGGGACGGGTCCCAATCGGAATACCATTCGTGGTTTACTTGATACCGTTTGGTCGTTTGAAAGCGAACGGAATCGTTGATGGCATCGCCCGACAAAACATCGCCGATGAAGCCGGTGATCGTGGGCGCTGGGGGTTCTGCTTGAATTTCATCCAGAAAAGACATCAAGTACATGCCCTGGAAGTGCATGGCGGTTCCAAACATATCGAACCAGCGCCGTGTGTACTTCATGAGATAATCTTTCGGCAGGTCGATGTGCTTCCAGGGGAAGCCAAGCGCTTTGGCAATTTCGCGGGAATAGATCACATCGGTGTTGTCTGATGATCCCCAGGCGTACGACCGCACCTCCACACCCACATCAGCCGCTACGCCGGCGATGAGGCGGGAATCCAGACCGGCCGACAACGGCATCGCCCAGCGCGGGTGTTGTTTCAATATTTCCGCGATCGCTTTCTGGGATAGGACGTGCATCTCATCGACGAGATCATCCCAGAGCGAATTCCAACGTTCCTGGCTGGGTTGCACCGACCAAAGCCGCGATGCGCGATAGCCGCGTTCGTTCCAGGTTGTCATACTATCGGGCGGGATCGATTTCACATTTTTGTACAGCGTCCAGTCAGAGATGAAATGACCATTGAGCAGGAGCGAAGCCAGACCCGGGAGGAAGAAGTCGTCGGGGGTGAGGTTGGCTGAGGCAACTGTAACAGGCTCCAATGTGGAAGCGATGCGGCTGTGGGGTGATTCCATGTGGTAGACCGGCATGCTTCCCAGCCAGTCGTTCCAGATCGTCCATGAATCGCCATCCGCGTTGACACGCAGGAGGAGTACGCGCCCTTCCCATGGCGGGATAAAATCTTCATCGCGCTCCACTTTCAGAAGTTTTTCCTGCACAGCGCCCCAGGAGACCGAATGATGCGGGGAGCCGATCAGCGCGAGTGTCGATCCGTCGGGCATGGTGTGCGCGCAGTTGGAGATTGTGTCGCGTCCCCAGATATGTAATGTTGTTTCGCCGATCTCGAGCGAGCTTCTTTCAAGATGAGGGAAATAGGATAAGGCGCGGTCTTCGGCTTCGAATGCTCTTGTTAAGTTATTGGGGGGCAGCCCTCGACTGATAGTAAACCCTAGAATTTGGCTCATATGTTTCTCCGTGGAAAGTGTCCCGCGCTGTGGATGGCGTTGAGATTCCTGCCCGGGGTGAACGTGGTTCAGGAACGATTTCCGATGCCGAACATCGATTTAATGAACAATGAAAGCGCGCCGCGATCGGCGAGGTATTTCGGTCTTTTGCGGAAAGCGCTCAACAGCAGGCTGGGAACTTGTTTCGTTTCGCCATTCCGATATTTCTGTTCCGCGCTTTGCGCAAGGAAGTTTGCGGCCAGCCAATGGGCTCCGCGGCTTCCCAGATGTTTTTCAAGTTGGGGGGAAAGAGAATCGAGCCGGGTTAAGACCGCTTCGCCGCTGTCGCTCATGGCATACCCCATCAGTTCGTGTGTTGCCTGCAAGACAAAGGCTTTATCGGGTTGAAACCCTATTTCATCGCCGAGGGAAAAATATTTTTCAGCATCGCCAGCCCGGTCCCAGAGTAATGCGCGGATGCCTCGAACGTAATTGCCGCGGGCAACCGCCCACAGATAATTTCCAAGCGCGCCTGGCATTTCGGCGGGTAATTGTTTGAAGATGGATTCCAATAGCGTTTCGTAGTCGTGACTTTCGTCGTCGACGCAATATCCCATCAGAAACGTTGTATACAGCGACGGAACGCCATAAAACAAACCGGGAGCGCTTTGAGAAATATCCCAAAGGAATTTGCGCCCTACTGCGGTTTCACCCTGGGTAAACGCGACATTTGCCCACATGGCGCGTATGGCGGAATTTCCGAGGGGGCGCATGTTCGAAACCTCCGGCGGACAGCGAGGGTCTGAGAAGATGGCTTCCTGACAGGCAAGTTCATCTTCGCACTTTTTCTCCACTGCGCCGAACCGCCGCCCCGCTTGATAATTTCGGGAGTGTAGGACCCGGTCGATACGGGAGAATTTACACCCCGCCATAAAGAGCTTGCCGCAAACAATGATTTCCCTGCCGCGCATGGCGACTTGCGGATACCAAATTTCCTCGATCAGCGCCCATTTCCTGCGAACCACCCATGAACTGGGCGGAAGGTAAAAGCCCAGAGCGAGTTCTCCCAGCGATATATTTTGGGGAGGTATGGCAACCGTGCGAATTGAATTGGATGAATGCACGCGTTCGTAATATGGGTTGTAGGAAAAGCCCACCTCGGGGTTTTCTGCGAGGAAGTTGACGTGCGCTTCCAGTTTTTCGGGGTGAAAGGTGTCATCCTGGTCGAGAAAAGCGACAATCTCTCCGGCTGAGTGGGTGATACCGGTCCATCTTGCCGTGGAGGCGCCCTGGTTCTCTTCATGGCGGATGTATTTCACCCGCGTATCGGAAAATTGTTGAACGACTTCGCCAGTCGTATCGGGAGATTTGTCGTCGACGACGATCAATTCAAAATTGGTGTAGGTTTGGTCCACCACGCTTTGAATTGCCGCCGCGATAGAGTCTGCCCCGTTATAGGCGGGGATGATCACGCTGACCAGCGGATGATTTTTCATGGCATCCATTAGACTATATCCATTAGACTATATCTGCAAATTGGTATTCCACACGTTTGAAAAACCACACGCCAGCGATAAAGATCAACGCGGAAATGCCCGCCGCCGACCACAAATATTCGCCGGGCATGCGGCTATAGACCAGCACGTCGCGGTACGATGCGATGATTCCCGCCATGGGGTTGAGGAAGTAGAGCCATTTCCATTGTTCGGGAACAAGCGATAACGGATATAAAATGGGAGACGCATAGAACCAGACTTGAATCACCAGTTTGAGGAGGGGGTCCACGTCGCGGTAGAACACGTTGAGGGCGGCGGAGCCAATTCCCAGTCCGAGAATGAGCGCCATTTGAATCAGCAGGATGAGCGGCAGAAAAAGCAATCCCTGCGGAGAGAACGGGATCCGATAGATCAGCATCAGGATAACCAGCAGGATAAATGAAATCAAAAAATCCACCAGGCGGGCAAGAAGCGCGGCGATCGGCAATGCCTCCCGTGGAAAGTAGATCTTCCCCACCAGGTTCATGTTATGCACGAGCGAGGCGGCCATATCGGTCAACGAGGAGGCAAGCAGCGTCCAGGGGATCACGGCTGAATACGAAAAGAGAATATAGGGTATCCCGCCTGTATCGACCGGGACGATGCGCGTGAAGACAACGGCAAAGATGGCAACCGTTGCCACAGGTTGCACGATCGCCCAGAGCCAACCGAGGGCAGATTGTTGGTATCGCCCGCGTAAGGTTCGGACGGTCCACGCCCAGACCAGGTCGCGCATTTTATACAGGTTATTCCTCTGATTTAGCATCGATGCCTCAAACGGTTGAACCGGCGGCGACCCGATCGGTTTGGGAAACCCGCTTCTGTCCCCAAGTGCGGTTGGGTTCAAAGACTGCCCCGTGCGCCTCGTGCCCCTGGATGGAATTACGAACCTCGAACCATTCTGAAACACCAAAAGCGATGCCATCCGAATCGTCTGAATTCATGATCCACGTTTCGGCATAATACATACTGCCGAACAATTGCGACGGGTCTAGCTTAAGGAAGTATTCCCCCTCGCCTTTTTCGATGGACATAGGGAATTGATCGAGATGAGTGCGGATGTTGCAACACAAGAGTCCATCGGAACGGTGGATCAATATAATGGCGTTCGCTTTTCCAAAATCTTTGTACGCCGTGTATTGTACGCGGATCACCACGGGCTGATTGGTGCGCGCTTCACGAATGATGTTTCCATCAACATCGAGCACGTCCACATGGGTAACTTCAATGCCCGCGTTGGCTTCATCCATGCCTTTGTCGAGTCCGCTCATTTTTTCGATACGTCTTTTCTCAAGCACGCGATTGTACATGTCGATGATTTCGGCGCTTGTGCCGGAGGCTTGCAATTGCCCGCGCTCGATATATAACGCGCGCTCGCAAAGCGCCCTAACCAAACCCATGTCATGCGAAACAAAAATGAGGCTTGTTCCATTATTCAGCAACGCTTTGATGCGCTCGATGCATTTCTGGCGGAAGGAGGCATCGCCCACTGCCAGCACTTCATCCACCAGGAGGATCTGGGGTTCGATGCACGAAGCGACCGCAAACCCGAGACGTACTGCCATGCCGGACGAATATCGTTTTACCGGCGTGTCGATGAACTCTTCGATCTCCGAGAAGGCGACGATCTCATCGTATTTTTTGTGGATCTCCTGATACGTCAGCCCCAGGATGGCGCCGTTGAGGTAGATGTTTTCACGCCCAGTCAAGTCAGGATGAAACCCAGCGCCCAATTCGATCAATGCCGAGAGTTGACCGTTCACCTCCACCGTTCCGGTGGTTGGATTCGTGATCTTTGCCAGCAATTTCAAGATGGTCGATTTCCCGGCGCCGTTCGGGCCGACGAGGGCAAGCGACTGTCCCTTTTCCATGGCAAAACTCACATCTTGTAAAGCCCAATGGATTTTCTTGTCCGTTGCGCCTCCCTGCCGCCCCATGGCAGACTTGACCCACTGCGAAAGGATCGACGGGAGGCTGGCGCGCGTTAGACCGAGGTTGTATCGCTTTGACACATTGGCAAATCGAATCACGGGTGTCATCGAAGCGCCTCGTAAAATACTGTTTCAATTGTTGTGGAGGAAACCATACCCATTATTAAGGACGACCTTTTTGATATTTGTTGAAAAACACAAGTAGTACGATCAATATGACAATGACGGGGATTACCCCCGACGCAATTGCCGCGGCGGGACTGCTGTTCGTTCCCAAAATTGGACCATCAAGCACCCCTTTAGGAATTGGAGTACGCGTCGGAGTGGGGATACCCAAAAAGGAATCAGCGATCGCTGTCGCAGTTTCGACCGGAGTCGGGTAGGCGACCGAGGGCAATCTCATTTCTTCATCCAAGGTCTTGTAGGTGTACCAAATTCCATGCGGAGGTCCGCCGGGATCGACCCTCCATACAGCGAAAAGAATATTCCCTTGAACCACAACCGAGCGCACATCGTGCGCCGGGTAATCTGTGATAAACCGTTCGGGGCTCGACCAGAGACCGTCTTTAAATTCACTATGCCAGATACCGCCAATCACCCGTTCCTCGCCATTCTCGATCACTTGAATACGTTGAATGAATAAAGCGTGAGGAATATTGTCGCTGTCCAGCGCCATTGTATTTTCACCGCTCCTGCCTTGATGCCGGTTGAAGGGGATAAATGGGGGCGTCCAGGTATCGCCGTTATCGTTCGATACGCTCACCACCTGCATGGGGCGCCCCTGCTCCACAGGACCGTTCGGAAATGGGTTGCCGCTGTTGTACAACACAACGACCTGCTTGCCAGTATCCACCAACGAAGGATACGAAGGACCAAAGGAACCCACGCCGGCATCTGCTCTTTGGTTCAAGGTGGTCGGTTGGCTCCAACGATGTTCGCTCAGGTTATATCTCGCGTAGTGAAGAGAAACATCCGCGCCTAAATTGGTCACCACATTCCAAACCGCATGGATCGTTTTGTTCTGCCCGGGAAATATCCGCAAACTGAATGGGGTATTGCGCGAGTCGCGGGTTAAGAAAAGCGTTTCCGGGTCGGACCAGGTTGAACCTGAATCGGTGGAGTATACAGAATACACGCCTCCACCGGCAATGTTTCCCGAATAGATCACCGCCAGGTTCCCTTCATCGTCCCCCGAGATCGCGGCGTAACTTGGCTCAATGGCTTGCGTGCCAATGATCGTAGGCGTAGACCACGCCCGGGCAGAAGCGGCTTTTTCAACCCTTGCTTGAGAATAAAAAATATACTTACTGGTTCTCTCACCGCTGTAAAACAATAGATGGAACATGCCTGTTGAGTCCAGATACACGCCCTGAATCACCGCATCGCTGTCCATGGGCGAGAGCAAAATATCGACCGGGGTGGTCCAGCCTTCCTCCAGGCTCCATTTTCGATATACGACCCCGTTCCGAAACCCGGACCCGGTCCATTGAGTTGCGAACGCGTGGACATAATGATCCCGGTCGGCAACGATGAAGGGTGTATAAGTCTCATCGGCGTATCCGGGCACCCTTTCATTCGGCTTCCACGGGGATTCGGTCTTCGCCTCCACCTGAGCGGGAGTTTGCAAGCCTAACGATAGCACAATCAAAAACCCTACCAGCCCGCCAAGCCGCCTGATGGGTAGCGATACAACTTGTTTTGTGACCTTCATATGTATCAGCCCCGCTTTCGGCGGATAAAAACAAAACCTAACAGGACAACAATCACGAGAAGTACCGAGCCGATGATGTTCCTCATGGAGTTATCGGAAAAGACGGAAGATTCCTCCCCAAAGTCGAACGGGATCGTTGTGGAGACCGGCTCCACTCCGGAGCCCGGGGTTGCGTCGCCTTGATTTGGCGTTTTCCCGTTCGCCAAGACCGCAACCTGTGAAAGATCCTCAAATTGATTCGTCACCGCGCGATTGATGGCAAGCACTTCATTCTTGTGTTCGTTCTTCAGGTTCGTATACTCCACCTGCGCAAGCGCGCTTAGTTCGCCGGCGCCGGTCAACCCGCCGGCGAGAGAGTAAGTGAGTTCATCTCCTTGAATAGCGATCTGTTGCGTAAATGTGGAACTCCAGCCGCTCCCATCCCACTCCCAATCTTCCACAACCAAGTTTGATTCTTTGAGGAAAGTGGGGCTGTCTTCTTCAACGATACGCAGAAGGTGTAAATCCCCGTTATTTTGCGCCAGAGCCACCGGGGTTATATTACCGGCAACGCCAGTGATCTCCATTGGCGCAGACCATGTGGCGCCGCCATCCGTTGAAATTTGATCAAAATTAGAGACCACCTCGTCGTTATCTTCCTGCCAGAGCCGGTGAACCACCCGATCGCCATACGAAATAGTATCGAGCCAGATAATCGGCTTTTCGCTAACCAATTCCGGTTCGCTCCATGTGCTGCCGCCATCCATGGATTGAACATATTTCAATTGATTCTCGGTTTTCGATTGGTTTGAATTCACGAAAATCAGATGCAACGTTCCGTCACTGCTCAGGCTGATCCGGGGTTTTTGAGTGATATCCCAGCCGCTCGTCACGCCATCCACGACCTTCACCGGAGCAGACCACGTATCCCCTCGATCCGTTGATTTCACGAGGTAGACGCCCCGTTCTTCATTGAAGGGAACCGCGTATACAACAAGAACCGTGCCGGTCCCGTCTACCAGAATATCGGGTGAGTTATTAATAGTGGACGGCGAGGGCAAGCTTTTGGGGTCGACCCAATCGGTTGTATATCCGGCGCGACTCGCGTCGACCACCGAATAAATTACCGAGCCTGTATCCTCATTGACCCAGGTCACAAATAGATTTCCCTCCTGGCTGATCGCCATGGAGATATCGATCGGTCTGCCATTCAAGCCCCACAACAACCCGCGCGTCGCCGCCCAACTTACACCATCCCAACGGGCATAGGAAAGAGAATGTTTTACCCCGCCGGGTCCTGGGAGCGTGCTTTCGGACCAGATCGTGTGCAACAGCTTCCCATCGGAAACCTGCGCTAGAGAGCCTACTTTCGCCTCGGTTTCATCAAGCAATGGAAAAGGAAAACTCCACGATTCGGTAGAACCAAACCATTGATCCAACGGCTCGAGGGAACGCGAGGTGACCCAGCTATCTCCGCCGTTGCCGAGGTCGCAACCGATCAGATACAGTTTGTCTTTATACAAGGCGTCGTCTTCGCAACGGAACACAATGGGATCGTAGGTCAATGGGTTCGAAAACAACGCGATCTCTCGCTGGAACTGCAGACTGCCCCAACGCCCATCCTTCCAAGCCATAATGGCGGGGTCGTTCCCATCATAGCGGATCAACGTCATGTAGAAGTTATCGCGCTTGATAATGAATTCGACGCTGGTGGGGCATTGCGACAGCGTATCCAACATCAACCGCGGGTTGGTCCAGGTGCCGCCGGCGTCTGAAGAAGTCTGGCTATAGTACACACACTGGCTTGCCCCCGCTTCACCGACCTGATAGAGCAAGACCACATTCTTTTTGTTGACGCCCATTTCGACATTCAAGGGGATGCCATACCCGCCCGTGTCTTCCGGCCCTTTGAGTTGCGCCGCCTCTGTAAACTTAAAACCGCCATCCTCCGAAACAGACGTGAAGATGCGCTTCAACGTGCGCACATCCCAGCCGACGAGCACCGTAGGCTCATCCACATCGTCCGAAGCCGACACGCGAACATGCGCATCGCCGATCTTGATCGACGGTTGATTTTCCACTATGACCGATTCGAAGTACTTGGAGACAAACAATGTAATCGTCTTCTCCCACACTCCGCCGTTTTGCGACCTACGGTAATACACGCCCGCCTTTTCATCTTTGCGAATGAACGCAAGGTGGAAAACACCCGCATCGGTAATATCCACATCATAGTTCAACACATCGTCACCGACGCGTTCTTTGCTTGCCCAAGAGGTGGGCACAGGTAATGTATCCGAGTTCGCCCGCCCCATCATCAAGTTCCCTTCAGGGCTGACCCAAAAAATATTGAGCGCCCCATCCGGGCTGGGGATGATCTTGAATGGTTTGTCGTCTTTTTCCGAAAACGGAAACGTGGAGGTACGCGGAGCCGACCAAGTTGCGCCGCCGTCATTACTGCGCGAATAACGGAACCCGCCGCCGATAGGTCGCCAAATTGCGTGAACGATCCCATCATTGCCAATCACGATCACAGGCTTGTCCGTAGAGCCCGAATTCGAAATGTTGACCGGGTCGGACCAATCGCGCGACGATTGCGCCTCGCCCACCGTCACACTGCCGAATAATTGCGCAACGAGCGCAAAGATGAAGAACGTGAGAAAAAAGGAATTCCTGGTTTTCATAATCATGCGTTTCCAAATCAAGGTTGAATTTGAGACTGGTCCAAGTCGGCGGCAAGCGCCGATGCGTTGTTCGAAAACTCCGTATAGCCCTGCGCCTGCCACCACCGAACGTACTCCGAAAGTTCCTTCCCGGCCTCCGGCATCGAATGCAGCAAGGTCTTTGAACTTTCCAGATCCCCAAGCCACGCATAGCAATACCCAAGAGATTTCGTGATGCCGCGATGGGCAGGATCAAGCAAATGAGCGTTTGAAAGATATCCGCAAGCCGAGGGGATATCCCTGCGGAGGAGGGCGATCAAGCCGAGGCGGTGATTGGCTGTCCGATTGGCTGAGTCAGCCGCAAGGGAGGCATGAAGCGAGGCTTCAGCATCCTGTAAGGTATCCGCAAGAGCGGGTCCAGCCCACTCGTTCGTGGGAAAACCGGCGAGTTCCACGCGAGCCATTTGCGCCGCGCCGATGTTCGCATACCAAAGCGAGCGAAAGGTCTTCCAGTACACTGCCCCAAGAACAAGGAGCAGAACAGCTATGGAGCCGAGGACAATTATATCTGCCCGGTCAAATTGTTTTGGAAGAAGATTGAGCGGTTTCGCTTCGAGCCCGCGAACTGCCAGCCCGGGCAAGAACAAACCCAGCATGGCGCCCATGGTATTGTACAAATAATCATCCACCAAGCCATGCGCGAACGCGATGACCAGCGCGGCGAGAAGCAGGCGATCGAACAATGGATGGCGAGAACTATCTTCCCCCACAGAGTTCGAGGCGATCAACCAAAGACTCGCCAAAAAAAGGATCAGGAAGGCGACCCCGCCAAACATTCCCTGTTCGATAAAGACATCAAGAAAAGTGTTGTGCGCGTTGGGCAGGTAATAATTTGGGATTCCAAGAATATATTGCGAATAGAGACCGGGGAATGCGCCCAAGCCCCCGCCGGTAAAAGGGAAATCTGAAACGAGGCGCAGGCTTCTCCAGAACAATTCGGCGCGCGCCCCGGTGCCGTATGAGTCGTTGCCGCTGACGCTTCCGCCAATGGATGTTGGTCCGACATAGAGCAGGAGAATCAGCGCCGCCAGAACGATCAAGACGAAGACGGGAAAGACCGCTTCACTTCTCCATTTCAATTTGATTCTCGTCGTGAGAAGGATTCGCCCCGCGAACCAGATTCCGCCCGCGCTTGCCACCGCCATCCACACCCCGCGCGAGGTGGCTAAAAAAATCACGAGGGCTTGAAGAAGCAATCCGAAAATCACCCAGGCAAACGCGCCTCGACCCAAGCCTTGCCATGCCAGGTAAATGCCAAACGGCATCATGATCGCAACGAGCCCTGCCGCGTAATTGGGGTGTATCTGCGCCCAGCCGGTGGAAGGTCTCGCTTGCATGAATACCTTTCCCACCTCATTGGCGATTTGTAATTTGCGCGGATCGGCAATAAAATCCTGCGTGAGCAGAAAATAAAGCGCCACGCCAACGCCCACGCAAAAAAATAGCGCGGCTACCCAAACGAGATTCTCGCCCGGTTGAGCGCTCAACGCATAATATAGCAGAGCCGACAGAACGATCAGTTGAAGTTTTTGCAACCCAGTGGACGGGTCGTACGCCGCCCAATAACCGGCAACTGCCGTCAGCACATAGACCGCTACGAACAGATCAAAGCGGGTTCTGCGAAACGGAGCCAAGCCCGCAAAGACACGGGCGCCCCATGGAATTAGCGAGGCGGCGATGGCATACATCCCCAGATCGGGGCGAATACCAACCGCCGCCCCACTCAAAAGCACAAGACACAAATCGAACAACGCAAACCTGGGGCCTCCCACCGATTCGCGCGTTAATGCCCGGGTCATTGACGAATTGAATCTTCGCCTAGCCCGCGCCACCCACTGGCGCGCCCTCATCGGAAGACGCCCAGAAGATGTGTTGCAAACCGACATTGAGGGCGGTTTTCATCGTTGACCAATCGTACATCAACATTTTTAAATATGTGAGAGCCGGACCCGGACGGAACGCCCATTCGCGGAAGGCGCGTTTTTGCCAGTACAACAACTTTTCTGCCGGCATGTTCGGGTAATCGAGCACAGTGCCTTTGTCCATATCCACTTGTTCCCAGCGTGTTCCGGGGCGGAACCATTTATTTTTCACCACTTCAAAGAAGAAGGGCGTGCCGGGATAGGGCGCGGCAACGTGGAAGAGGGCAATATCGAGCGGAAGTTTCTTCGAGAAGTTGATCGTGTCGCGGATGGTCGCTTCGGTTTCGCCGGGCAAGCCGATGATGAAGTAGCCCCAGTTCATGATGCCGGCTTTCTTCGCCCAACGCAGGGCGCGTTCTGCCTTGTCAGGATAGGCGCCTTTGCGGGCATGCTTGAGGATCTGTTCGTTGCCGCTCTCGATGCCCCATGAGATCAGCCGGCAACCCGCCTTGCCCATGAGCATGAGCATTTCCTCATCCACGTAATCGACGCGGCTGTTGCACGTCCATTTGATGCCGATCTTTTCGTCGATCATCATCTGGCATAGTTCCACCACTTGATCGCGGCTGACCGTGAACAAGTCGGCGTACATATGGATGTTGTTGATGCCGAGTTTCTTGAGATACCATAACTCTTCCATGATCAATTTGGGCGAGCGCAGGCGCGTGGCATATTGATAGCTGACGTGCTTGATGCAGTAGGTGCATCCCGCGGGACAACCGCGGCTGGTGACAATAAACGTGAAGGGACCCTTGATAAGCGGCATGCGATAGGATTGCAATGGCAGAAGTTCATGCATGGGAATGGGCATATCGTCGAGCTCTGCCACGAACGGACGCGGGAAGTTGAGGATGACCTCTTCGCCTTTACGCCAGGCAATACCCTTGATGCCGTGCATGTTTACAGTCCCGTCTCCGTTGAGGGATGGGCGGTACGTTGCGTCGTGCTTGGTGAACATCTGCGTGATCTGCGGGGAGCGCTCGCCGATCTTGCCTTCAAGGTGGTCGAGAAGGTCGCGGATGGTCAGGTCTGGTTCGCCCACGAGGGCGAAATCAAGGCTGGGATACGGGCGCATCGTTTCCACCGGGATGGGCGTGATGTGCGTGCCGAAGGCGATGGTCTTCGCCCCCCGCGCGTGAGCGAGGAAACAACCGTAAATGTCATTTTCGAGGGTCGGCGCAGTCATTTGCGTCAAATAATATTTTGGCTGGTATTTGTCGAGCAGTTGGGTAAATTCATGCCAGCCCATACGCTCGGCGTTGCAATCCACCACTTTGACCGTGTATATGGGATGCAACAACGCCGCCATTTGCGCCAGTGAGACCTGGGGCCATACCATGTTCTCGCGCGTGCGGCGACCGACGCGATGCTGGGTGCGAATCCACAACCCTCCGTCGGGGGTGGGAGGATTCACCAGCATGATATCCACAGCCTCAGGGGAGCGTGAAGCGGCAAGCAGTCCCTCGTGCACGATCGCGTCGGCGTTCGGAAAATCCGCATTGCGTAGCTTCGGAATGTTACGCGCCCCCAGGTTGATTGTTTTTATATCCAGGTTTTTGTTTTCCATTTTATTGACTCCTTCTGCCAAACCTACATACCCATATCCTGCTTTGTGAGTGATTCGCGCTGGCTGAGTTCTTCGAGGATTCTCAAGAGCATCCAGTACACCACAAGTTGGATTCCAACGAGGAAGATCATTGCGCTTCCCAATAAATAAAACCACAAGCGTTCGATCGCCCACCCTTGTAAACCGAGCGCAAGACTAATCGCCCCAAGGGCAAACCCTGCCAGAATTCCCAATAAACCCATCCATCCAAATTGTTGGTCGAGAGGCGTTTTGAAAATGGGTTTCCCAAATAACCCTTGCTTAATCGGTTTTTTGTAGAACAACGCCACGAGATAGTTGAACGTGATGCCCAGGGCAAAAACGTTGATGCCGGCTACCGTCGAGATCATGCCCAAAAACAAGGCGGCGACGCTGGCAGAATCGAGGGTAGTGACTCCGCGCGCGCGCAAGTAAACCAGCCACAACGAGACGAGCCCGGCAACGCCCAAACTTCCCAGCCCGATCAACCCAAGGATGCGAACCGGGTTGTAAGACATGGCAGTCCACACCATGCTTTGCAAGAAGATGCGCCCGTCGCGGATGGCGCTGAGTTTCGACCGCCCTACGCGCTCGCTATACGGAATGGGCACTTCTTCGATCTTGATGCCTTCATGCAGGGCGCGCGTGCTCATCACGGGCGTGAGGTTCAATCCATCGGGTAACGGATAAATGTGCTCGAGGATTTCGCGCCTGAAGACGCGCATCCCGCTGGCGCTGTCGGTCACCTTTTGTCGACCAAGAATGGTCAACAGGGTGGCAAAGAAGAAATTACCGATGCGCCTCACGAGCGGCATTTCGCTTTTTTCTCCCGCCATACGAGAGCCGATCACCAACTCGGCGCCGCGCAATGCCGATTGGCAAAGCTTGGGAAAGTATTCCGGCGGGTAGGTGCCATCGGCATCGAGAAAGCCGATCAATTCCCCTTTTGCCTGGGCGAAGCCGGTCTTCAACGCCGCGCCGTATCCTTTATTTTTGGGGTGGCGAACCAGCGTAACACCCTTGATGTTCGATGCGACCTCTGCCGTCTTGTCCCGTGAGCCGTCATCCACCACCAACAGTTCCATTTCTTCCACGCCCGCTTTTTTCAGGTCGGGCGCCACCGCCAGCACGCGGGTCGCAATTTCTGTAATGCCATCCTCCTCGTTATAGGCGGGGATGACTACCGATAATATCGTCATGTATTTTTCCTCTCACTCATAAATGATAGATCGTTCGATCTGCTTTGATCGTTTTACCGTCGATCTCGCGCAGTGTTTTTGCCGGCACGCCCCCAACCACTGTGTGCGGGGGAACATCCTGCGTGACCACCGCCCCGGCGGCGACCACCGCCCCCTTGCCCACGCGCACCCCATCCGTGATGATGGAGCCAGCGCCCAGCCAAACGTCGTCTTCGATCACGATTCCCTCCGCCGTGATGCCCTGCTCCACAAATGGACGGTTCGGATCGTCGAAGATGTGGTTGACCGAGATGATCTGGGTGAACGGTGAAGTGTACACCCGGTCGCCGATCGTCACGCCGCCCTGCCCTCGAATGATGGAATATTCGCCCACGAGACTATCGCGCCCGATCCTGATCCCGGAATTCGGCATCCCGCGAAAGTTATAGACGTGTAGGATCGCGCCGTGCATCACAATGCTCCGTTCGCCGATCTCGATCCCGTTCGGGCAGGCATGGAGGTAGACGCCATGATCGAGGTAGGAACCATTCCCAAGTTTGATATGATCCGCAAACCGAAGACGGACATTGTTCTCAATGGCGGCAAAACCGTCCATCCGCACGATCAGCTTGTACAAAACGCTTCGTATGGCGATCCCAACAATGGTCGGAATCCAACCGAGCAAAACAATAAAGAACTGCTCGTAGAAATAACGAACGATCGACGATGCCTGCCGGCTGAGATATAAACGAATATTGGCTATCATAAGGGTTGGCGCTTGGCGCGCTCCGCCATCTCGACATGGATCGAGTTCATCATGGGACTATGTCCGATTCCAGACTCACAGGTAGTATATAATAAATACATGTACCCGGCAGTGTTTCTGGATCGTGATGGCGTGCTCATCGAAAACCGCGAGGATTATGTTCGCGAATGGTCCCAGGTTTTCGTCTACCCCAAGACGTATTTATCCCTGTTAAGAATACAGGCGGCCGGTTACAAAATCGTGGTCGTGACCAACCAATCTGCAGTCGGGCGGGGTCTACTCTCCATTCAAACCGCGGAAGCCATTAACGACAAACTCATCGAAACCATCCGGGAGAACGGCTCACATGTCGACCGTGTCTACATGTGTCCGCATCAACCGGACGAAGGATGCGACTGTCGTAAGCCAAAACCGGGGATGATTCTGCGCGCGGTTCGCGAACTGGACCTGGACTTGAGTCGCTCGTGGATGATCGGCGACGCCTGGAGCGACTTGCTCGCCGGTCAATCGGCGGGCGCGCGAGGCTTGATCATGGTAAAAACCGGGCGCGGCTTCGATCAGTCTCGCACCTCGAAACCTGAAAGCCTGCAAGGTTATTCACTCGTCGATGATCTTGAAAAAGCGGTAGATACTCTACTCATCGATCAAGGTCGCAACGACTAGACCTTCGCCAGCGATTCAGCGACCGCGATATCTTTGATCGCCTTGACGATCATATGCTCGAGCATCAGGTGGATATCCTCAACGTGCTCGATCACATAACTATCCACATGGACTTGAATATCCACAAGCGAGGCAAGTTTTCCGCCGGTAAAACCCGTAAAGCCGACCGTAACAGCGTTGTATACTTTTGCCGCTTCCATTGCCTTCACCACATTGGCAGAATTACCGCTGGCAGAGATCGCGATCACCACATCTTCGGCTTCCACCAGGTTGGCAAGCTGGGCGGCGAACACATTATCGTAGCCCTCATCGTTGGCATACGCGGAAAAAATTGCCATGTTATCCGTCAAGCCGATCACGCGGAAGTGCGGCAGGCTGTCGTGCCGCGTATTCTTTGCCAGGTCGCAGACAAAATGAGTGGCGGTCGAGGCGGAGCCTCCATTACCCATGATGAAGACCTTTCTCCCCTCCAACCGCGCGTTTTGCAACGTCGCCACCACGCGAGTGATCGACTCTACCGGTAGTTTCCCCACCGTGTCTTGCAACACAGAAATATATGAAGTGATCTGTTCCATGGAAAATACCTTCCTCATCTTCGATAATTAAAGATGACCTTTGTGCCGTCTGGTTCGAGTTGAAACGGAAGTTCCTGCAAACCGTTCAATGCCTGGCGAATGGCTTGATGTTTTTCATGCGGCGCGCACAGCAGGATGAACCCCCCGCCTCCCGCCCCAGTGATTTTGCCTCCGATCGCCCCAGCCCGGCGCGCCGCGTCGTACATTTCGTCGATCGCGCCGTTGCTAATCTGCCCCGCCATACGCTTTTTCAACTCCCACGACTGATGCAACAGCGAACCGAACGCGTCGAATTGCCCCGCCTGCAAATCGGATTTCGCCTGATACGCCATATCCCTGATTTCTCGCAGAACGTTCATGCGGTCTTTGATGTTGCTCTTCTGTTCGGTGAGCACCGAATCCGCTTTGCGGCTGATCCCCGTGAAAAAAAGCAGAAAGCGGTCGTTCAGTTCGCGCCGCAAGTCTGCGTCGAGGATGACTTTCTGCACCTTCACCTGCCCATCCGGGCAAAACTCAAAAAAACGGAGGTTGCCATACGCCGCGATATATTGGTCCTGGATTCCGATCGGTTTGCCGAGCCTGCCAATCTCGATATCACAGGCTTCGCGCGCCAGTTGCTCCATGGTGACAATATTGCCTAAATAGGTATGCAGCGCATGCACGGCGCCAACCGTAACCGTGCTCGAGGAGCCAAGCCCGGAACCCTCGGAAGGGATATCGCCCATGGTGGTCACTTCGATGCCCTGCGAGACGCCGGTCAGGAGCAACGCCTCGCGGATCATCTCGTGATGGATCTGGCTGACATCGTCCACCATTTCAGTTTGGGTATAACCAATGCGAAGTTTGCGGTCGAAGCGTTTTTTGACCGTGACAAAAATATATTTATCGATCGCGGAACTTAAAACACACCCGCCCTCCTCCATGAAGAAAGACGGGAAGTCGGTGCCTCCGCCGAAAAAACTGATTCGTAATGGCGTTTGGACAATGATCAAACCGGTTGCTCCGCAACTTTAAAGTATTCGACCGTTTTGCGCATGCCTTCGTCGAGTCCTATGGTCGCGCTCCAGCCAAGATCGCGCCCGGCTTTTGAGGCGTTCAGGTAAATGTGCCGCGTCTCGCCCAGCTTGGCAGGTCCGTGTTTCACCGGTAATGTGTAATCGGTCGCTTCTTTCACCGCCGCGTAAATTTGGTTGACGGAGGTGGGGATCCCCCACCCGATGTTATAGATGCCGGGTTGGTGATCAACCGTAACGGCGAGGAGATTCGCGCGGGCGCAGTCTGTCACGTAGACGAAATCGCGGCTCTGTTCCCCATCGCCATTGATCGTCACCGGTTCCCCGGCGAGCATCTTGCCGGTGAAGATGGCAACCACCCCGGCTTCGCCATGCGGGTCTTGCCGCGGACCGAACACATTCGGGTAGCGCAATACCGTATAGTTCAAACCGTAGTTAACGTGATACATAAAGAGGTAATGCTCCACGGTGTGTTTGCTGGCGCCATACTGGCAAATCGGGTTGATCGCGTCGGTCTCTTCACAGGGAACGCGCTCTGGCTCGCCGTAGACCGCGCCGCCCGTGGAAATATAGACGAAACGTTTGACGCCAAATTCCTTCGCGCATTCAATCAGGTTGATCGAGCCGAGGATGTTGACGTCGGCATCGAACAGCGGTTGCGCCACCGAACGGCGCACATCCATTTGCGCCGCATGATGGCTGATGAAATCGGGGCGTTCCGCCGCGAACAGGTCGCGCACCTTCGGGTCGCGGATATCCATTTTGTAGAATTTCGCGGCTGGGTTCAAATTTGATTCACGCCCCGTGGAGAGATCGTCAAGAATAACAACCTCGAATCCATTTTCAAGGAACACGTCAACGACGTGAGACCCAATGAAGCCAGCCCCTCCCGTAACAAGTATTTTTGCCATGCAATCAATCCTTTGGTGGTTTTAGTATGCGCCGCGACTTCTCAAAACCGCGGGGATGGTTTGGAAGAGCAACTGCAGATCGAGCCAGATGCTCCAATTGCGGATGTAATACATATCCAAGCGAACGCGCTCATCGTAGGAAATATCTGAGCGCCCGCTCACCTGCCATAAGCCGGTGATGCCGGGCTTCACCGTCAACAAGTTCATATCGAACTGCTTATACATCGCCACTTCTTCCGGCGAGATCATGCGCGGTCCCACCAGCGACATGCTCCCCATCAACACATTGAACAACTGGGGCAATTCGTCGAAACTGATCTTGCGGAGGTAAGCGCCGATCCAGGTCACGCGCGGGTCATTCTTCAATTTATGATTGCGCGCCAGTTCTTCTTTTAGTTCCGGGTGACGATCCAGAATTTCATCGCCGTTCACATGCATGGTGCGGAATTTCAAAGCGTAGAATTTGCGACCATTTAACCCCATGACCCGGCGTTTGTGAATGACGGGTCCTCTCGGCGAGGTAATCTTTACCAGGAGCGCAATCAACAAAAAGACAGGGGTCAAGAGAATCACGCTGATGATCGCCAGCACATAGTCGAGGATCGTTTTTAGCATGATGTCTGTTCCGGTCAACCGCACTTTATGCACGTTGACAAGCGGAACATAAGCAAACTCGTTGACCGTCATGCCGGTCGTAATGACTTCATATAGCCCGGACGACATGCGAAGATTTACCGTATCGGAAATCCCATACTTTTTGAAAATTTCCATCAGGTAATCTCGCGTAGAGAACGCGCTGGATGCCAGAATCACTTCGCCGATCTGAAATTGTTCAATGATCTCACCCAACTGATCCACAGAACCGAGGTTTACAAGATTATTGAAGAGCGGCGTAGTGGCGGCAAACTTTTTGTCCACAAAACCGACCACATGCAAGCCGGAAGTTTCCCACTTTTGCAATTGCTCGGCGAGCCATCTCCCTTCCTGGTTGGCGCCGACGATCACGGCGGGTGTCAGGAAGAAACCGTGTCGGCGCAGGAAGTAGACCACCCGTCGCAGGGTAAATCGCCCAATGATGACAAAAATAACCGTAAGGACCCACGCCATCGCCAGCCACCCGCGTGAAACGATCACCCAGGAAAATGTGAAGCCGGCAATGATAATAAATAAAACCCCTTCCGATGAAGCGCGGAACACCTTTGAATATTCGCGCGTGCCCCCGAGAAGGTTCTCGCGGGCATATAGACCGTGTGCCGCAAAAATCACAAGCCATAATATGGCGGCGCGAATGCTTAATTGGTTGTAATGCGGCAATGACACGAACGCGGTTTCATCAAAAATTCCAAAGGGGACGTTAAAGCGGAGAACATACGAAAACCGGAAGGCAAGCAGGATCATCGCCAAATCCAGCAGAACCAGAGCGGCGCGAAAGAGCGCCCACTGGGTATGCCTGGGTATGACCGAGTTTGCTTTCCCGATTTTCTTCCCCAGCGACATGATGTGCATTTTCTCCATATTCGGTCCTGCGGTTACCATTCTGTCTGCTCCTCGAATTCATTAGCCAGATGAACTGTTGCAAAATGAGCCATACCGCTCGGGCTATTTCCATGTTTAGGTTTGGTGGTTTCGCTGTTGCATGACGATACGTTTTCCAAAAAGTTACTTTGGATTTACTCGTCCTACTCCCCCAAAGCGGTGATGGTTGGATTCTGCCTAGCTCCGCTTCACGCGACTGATTTGACTGCTCCCCAACTCTACAGAGACTTGCCTCTTCTGCAAAAAATTCAAAAGCACTCGAACGCGTTCCTGACCGGAGACTGTTCCGTCGAAAATGGCTTCGTATCCCGCGAACAAACCTTCTTTGATAAGGATCGCGTCGCCGGGTTTTAGATCGCTTAGCCGCGTGTTACTGGATGAGTTAATCTCTGCTACTCGCTTTTGCAGGGTGGAAATCAACGGTTCGGGGACGGGAGAAGGCTCCCCGCCGAAACTGACGAGGTTGGCGGCGCCAGGCATCCACTGAAGAGTCGAAGCGTTGACAATGTCCAAATCGACCTGAATGAATAAGTATCCGGGAAAATACGGCTTGAATTTCCTCGAACGCGGGTTGACAGGCGAAACGCGCAGGCGCGGGTAAAAGACCGGCACATCAGCCGCTTCGAACTGTCGGGCAAGGAAATCTTCTTTGTTGGGTTTGCTTCGAATCGCGTACCAGAATGCTGTCACGTGCGCCTCAAAGGGTTGGTTAAAATTGTTACATATACGCAATGTTCGCGTCTTATATTTGTGCTTTTCGCGAAACCTTGCCCATTATAATAGGGTTAATTTTCCAATCTCAATTGTTTATCCCATACAAGGAATCAATTCAATGAAGCGACCAAATAAATTAGCGGGATTTTTTACAACACTAGCGATTTTGCTTTTGTCCTTGTTTTCAACTCCAAAATCTGCGGGAGCGTCTTGCGCCCCAAACCATATTATCTATGTGGCTTCCAGCGGTTCAGGCGCGGGGGGATGTACCTGGGCGACTGCCTTTCCATTCTTACAAGATGCGATCACGCTGGCAACCAGCGGCGACCAGATCTGGGTGGCAAGCGGAACGTACTACCCGGATGAAGGAGTGGGGCAGATCAATAATGATCGCAACAGCACATTTACCCTGAAAGACGGCGTTTCGGTTTACGGCGGTTTCACTGTTGGCGATACCTTGTTGGCTGATCGAGATTCGAATCCGGCAACAAATGGCACCGTGCTCAGCGGCGATATCGATCAGGTTGCTGGTAATGCAAACAATGCGTACACGGTGGTCACTACCAATGGTTTTCTCACCGATACCTACGTATTGGATGGGTTCACCATCACCGGCGGTAACCAAAATTCAGGGAGCGGGGTCGGCGGCGGCATGTATATCCAAAATACCAGTCCCACGCTTGCGAATCTGATCATCACAGCCAACAATGCGAACGGACGCGGCGGCGGCGTATTTCTTATTTCTGTTTCAGCCGTGGAAGCCAATTACAGCAATGCATCGTTCACAGATGTGACCGTCAGCAACAACACAGCCGGTATTGGCGGCGGCATGTATGTGCAAAATGGAAGCCCTGCCTTCACACGAGTGACCTTTACGGGGAATTCTTCGACGGGCGGCGCGGGCGGCGGTTTGAATGTTCAGACCCTGGGCGGTCCCGGCGTGGACGAGCCAAACCTCCCGACATTGTTGGATGTGGTCTTCGCGAACAACACCTCGGTCGGGGGCGGAGGCATGTTCAACAATAACAGCCAGTCCACATTAAACCGCGTGACCTTCAGCGGAAATACCGCCACACGGCGTGGCGGTGGCATGTTGAATGAGTTTTCCAGCCCTACGTTAACCAACGTGACTTTCAGCGGGAACACATCGACTGAAGCATCCGGCGCCACCCCTTGGGGCGGAGGCGGCATGATGAACATTGGCGCAGACCCGGTATTGAACAACGTTACTTTCAATGGGAATAACAGCGTCAACGGCTCCGGTACGGCGGGTGGCGATGCCATCAAAAACGTAACCTTGACCGGTAATGCCAGCACGCCGGTGATTGAAAATAGTATTTTATGGGGTGACGGCGGGATCAACGATGAAGTGCGCAGTGAAGGCACAAGTTCCGCCACGATCGAAGACAGCATCGTGCAAGGCGGTTGCCCGGCATTGGCAACATGCGCGAATGTCATTAATTCAGACCCGGTGTTGAGCGCGTTGGCAAACAACGGCGGGTATACGCAGACCATGGCGATCAGCGTCACCGGCGCCGCGGACGATGCGGCAGATACAACTACAGCAGACTGCGCCGCTACCGATCAACGCGGGACGGCGCGTCCGCAAGGCGTGGCATGCGATATCGGAGCCTATGAGATCGATGATACTGGGACGCCCACGTTGATCTCTTTCACTCGATTTAATCCAGCGACATCGCCCACAAATGCGGATACTTTGGTTTTCAGTGCAACCTTTAGCGAGACCGTGATCAATGTGAGCGTCGGCGATTTCGCCGTGAACGGGACAACCACCGCGACCGTCACTCTCGTCACACCCATTAGCGGAAGTGTGTACGATGTCACCGTCTCGGGCGGCGACCTGGCGGGATTCAATGGAGTTGTCGGGCTTGATCTTGCTGGCGGGCAAGACATTACCGATTCTGTTGGCAATGCACTCCCCGCCGGCGAACCTGCCACCGATGAAACCTACACACTGGATAATTCTGCGCCGGCATTGACCGCGTTTACCCGTCAAACACCCGCCACCAGCCCAACCAATGCCAATACGCTCGTGTTCCGCGCTACTTTCAACGAAACCGTTGTCAATGTGAGCGTCGGCGATTTCGCCGTGAACGGGACAACCACCGCAACCGTCACTCTCGTCACACCCATTAGCGGAAGTGTGTACGATGTCACCGTCTCCGGCGGCGACCTGGCAGGATTCAATGGAGTTGTCGGGCT
>NZ_DBNHEF010000004.1:0-35408 GCF_057138825.1 Candidatus Defluviilinea gracilis | reverse complement strand
CGGCAGCAGACTCAACTGCTCCATTGCGTACGGCTTGAAGGTGAGGTTTCGGTTGTTCATCTCCCTATTGTATTAAACTTTTCCCCAACTGAGGAGGGGCTGTCCTCCCCTTTTTAGACAGCCCCTGCCAACTGCGTAAGTTCTGTTGTAGAAAAAAGCGCTAGAGGCTGATGCCGCGTTCATGGTTCTATCAAAGGGAGAAATTTTTTAACGCGAATGGCGCAATAACACTTTTAAAATTCGCGTTATTCGTTCATCAGCGGCATTCGCGTTCCAAGGCTTTTTCTCAACCAATCATTTGAGGAGATAGCCGCGTGCCGTTGGGGAACATTTGTGAGAAAATATCGTCAGATAAAATGAAAACAAATTTACGAGGAATATCATGAAAAAATTCTATCTGTTGATCGTTGCTGTGCTTATGCTTGCCGCGTGCGCCCCCGCCGCGACCCCATCCCTCGCGGGGGAATGGGGACTCGTTTCGTATGGCTCAGCCTCCAGCCCAACATCTGCCGACCCGAGCATTGACACATCCATTTTGTTTGACGCTGAAAAGATCAGCGGCAATGTGGGTTGCAATCAATTCAATGGCGGATACACGTTGGAGGGTAGCAACATCGTTTTTGCCCCATTCATCTCGACGAAGATGGCGTGCATTGGCAACGCGAGCGTGCAAGAGTCTGCCATCCTCAGCGTTTTCGCTGGCGCCGCAACCTTTTCGCTGGATGGCGATACGCTGACCATCACTTCTGCCGATGGCGCGTCTGTGATTGTGTTGGCGCGGAAATAAATTCTTTAGCCACAGATTCCACGAATTGTCACGGATTTTTTATTTCTTTACGTGATGAGAAAATCGAAAAGCCAACCCTCTATTCAGGGTTGGCTTAATTTGTGTAAATCCGTGTAATCTGTGGCTGAGTCTCTTGGGTTTACAACGCGCTCACGCGATACCAAATCTCTACGTTCACATTGATCGTCTTGCTGTGTTGAATGTCCATGCCGAGGCTGGGTTCGGGGGTGATGCCCACGGAACGTTTCATCGGCGCCGCCTGCATCGCCGCAAATTGCGGATACGGCATCTCTTCGTCGAAAGTATTTTCGATCAGGTCGTACACGCCAAGAATTTTCACGCCCATCGCCTTCGCCACTTTGTCCGCTTTGCTTTTGGCTTTTTCCAACGCCGCGAGCAAGCCGCGTTCGCGCGCTTCATCTTCGTTGTACTTCCACACGATGCGTTCCAACGTGGCGTTCTTTTGCTCTGAGATAACATCGAGTATCTCGGCGAGCGAATCCAATTTTTCACACTGGATTTTCAGCCGATACGTCGCGCTGGATGATTTGAGCAACGCGCCGCTCGACGTCTCGATGTGGACTCCCTGCAAGTGGATCGCTTCCGATTTGACCCCGAGGCTGGTCACTGCTTCGACGAGTTGATTCACCTCTTTGGCTTTTTTCATCGCCGCGTCCCCGCTGACGAGCGACGACCCTTTGACGGTCACGAACAAGTCCGCGCGGTTGGCGGATATCTCTTCTTTATGATTGGCAGATACTTTGATGGTGTCGGGTTTGGATTCCATAGCGTTTTTACTTCACAACCTTCAGAAAATCTTCCGCTGAAATTCTTGCTTGTTTGAGGATACTGTGTAATGTTCCAATTGCCACTTCATTGTGCATTGGCACGACACAACCAACAGTTCCCTCATTTGTAGATTTCTTCATTACAACATGGCTTCCACGCTGGCGCGCTTGAACAAAGCCAAGCCTTTCCAACGCGCGGACGATCTCCCGCCCTGATAGATGCGGCAAACTAGGCATACACTGCCACGTCGAACGTGGTCAATAATCGGCGATTAAATTCTTTCAGCGGGAATTCTTCTAAGTAGAGTTCTGTGGCTTCTTTGAGATTCGCAACAGCCTCTTCGATTGTTTCCCCTTGACTCACGGTTCCCACTTCGGGACAATCTGCCACATACCAATTGTCTTCCTTATGGATTACGGCTGTAAAAGTTTGAGTCATGGTCGTTCTCCTGTTTCTTTTGAAATTATAGCATCTTCCTCAATTGTCAAATGCAGACAACTCAAATGGCCGCGTTGGGGGCTATGAGATTTTCCCTTTTGATGTTGCCAGCCAGCGGAGCGCCAGCCAGTGATGCGAATCGGGTCGCGCCCACGGGTGATGTTGGCGGACACGGGCAAGCGCCTCTTCGGCGTTCAGCCTTTCCAAAAGGATCAATGTGGCACAGCAAATTGTAACGGAACGATTCATCCCTGCCACACAGTGGACAAGGACGCGTTGATCGTTTCTCAATCGCTCGATCACCCAGCCCACCTCCTCACGGATTTGTTCCACTGTCATCCCTTGCGAGCCCTCACCGTGTTCGATTGCCCTGTCGTTTGGATGTAAATCTTTTCCCGACCTTACCCAGCGGCTGGGTTTTTCTCCGAGGTTGAGCGCTGCGTCCACTTGCGGGCGCGACTTGGGTTGTACATGCACTCCACCGACGAACAGCCTGCGGCGTATTTCAATGCCGTTTCGTTTGATGTTGACGGGATCGCCACCGTATTTCTTGTTGATCGCCTTGAATTCGGGAACCAATCTGTTCGTCATGGGCGGAGCGGGCGACCAATCGCGTTCGATGGTGAAGGGTTTTTGGACAACGCGGCTAATCTTGCAAGTCACTTTTCGCGCCAGAAATGACATATCCGCCCCGACAGGGAGGCGCAAACCAAACATGTAGAATACATCTTTTTTATTGGGCTGACGCCATGAATACATGTAGGCGATGGTTCGCGATGAATCGTCCATGCTGTATTTGTCGAGGTTGGTGAAAAAATCGTCCCGTTTGAGTTTGGAGATTGTTGAGAAGGTCAATTCCAACGGAATGAACTTTGCCTTGACGCGCTCGATGATTTTCCCATCTTTGCGGATCAATTTGGAGGACAGCGGCTGGAATCCTTGAACGCGCAACACGATCGTGTTTTTGGTTTCCTCGTAGGAATCCAACCTGCCGCCTTGTAGAAGGGAGGCAAAGGGATGTTCGATGATTCGCGCGCGAGTCTTGGATGTCATCAGGTGACGGTCAACTTTTGCTTCGGATATTTCTCGTATCGCTTTTCATCCATCACGCGTTTGATGCGTTCAAAGCCTTCCCGAATTTCGGCGAAGGAGGTATAGAGTGATGAAAAGCCGAGGCGGATGTTGTCGGGTTCGCGGAAGTCGGGGATAACGTTCATCTCTTCGATGAGGGCGCGGTTGATGCGGTAGCCGTCGGCGTGGCGGATGGAGATGTGTGAGCCGCGCTTGGCAGAGTCACGTGGGGAGCCGAGGGAAAAGCCGAGAGGGGCGAGCCAGCTATCCGTCAGGAAAGAAGCGTAGTCTGTCATCAAAATGGATTTGGCGCGGATGGCGTCCATGCCCGCTTGCAGAGTCGGTTCGATGCCCGCTTCCATTGTGAGGAGGGAGATCATCGGTTGTGTGCCGACCAAGAATCTTTGCGCGCCGTCGGCGGGTTCGTAGTCGAGACCGAAGTCGAACGGATTTTTTTGTCCCCACCAACCCCAGATGGGCGAGGTGAGTTTGTCTTGAATTTTTTTGTTGACGTAGAGGAAGGCGGGCGCGCCTGGTCCGCCGTTGAGATATTTGTAGGTGCAGCCGATGGCGAAGTCGGCGTTGCAGTGGTCGAGTTCGATGGGGACGGAGCCGACGGAGTGACTCAGATCCCATAGCACGAGCGCGCCTCGTTCATGCGCGAGTTTGGTAACTGCTTGCATGTCGTAGATGTATCCGCTTTTGAATACGACATGCGAGAGTGTGACGAGGGCGGTGTTTTCGTTGATGGAGCCTTCGAGTTGGAGGAGGTTGGGGGTGATGTCGTTGTCGGCGGGGGTGATGCGAAGGATTTCGTATTCGCCCTCACCCCTAGCCCCTCTCCCGCGGGGAGAGGGGGATAATAGATTTTGTATTCCTTGAAGAATGTAAAGGTCAGATGGAAAGTTAAAAGTATCTGTGATGATTCGTTTTTTGTTGGGTTGATGTGTGAGCGCGGCGGTGGCGAGTTTGAAGAGGTTGCTGGATACGGTGTCGGTGACGATCACTTGACCCGCCTCCGCGCCGATGAGTTTGCCGATCTTGTCGCCGACGCGTTGCGGCGCGTCCCACCAGCCTTTGTTCCAGCCGCGGATGAGGTCGTTGCCCCATTGTTCTTCGACAACTTGTTTTGCTCGCTCTTGCGCGACTTTGGGCATCATGCCCAGCGAGTTGCCGTCGAGGTAGATGAGGTCGGGGTCGGTGATGACGAAGCGCTCGCGGTAGGAGGCGAGGGGGTCGAGGGAGTCGAGTTCTTGGGCGAAGGAGAGGGAGGGGGAAAAGGTGGGCATGGTGTGCATTGTAAAGGATGAAGGGTGAATTATGAAGGATGAAAGAGGAAAGATGCGGGTTACGTGTTTCCATGTCTACCTGTTTACTTGTTTACTCTGAATCCGACTCATCGCATATTCCGCCAGCGCGGTGATCGTCAGCGACGGGTTGACGCCAGGGTTGGCGGGCATGATCGAGCCGTCTATGATGTACATGCCTTCGTAGTTGTGGACTTGGAAGTTTTCGTTCACAACGCTTTCTTCGGCGTTTTGTCCCATCGGCGCGCCGCCGAGGATGTGCGCGGTGGTGGGGAGGTTGAACGCGTTCTCGGTGATGGAGCCGAGCGCTGCGCCGTTAATTCGCTTTGCAAATTCACGCGTCACATCGTGACCCGCGTCCACCCGCGCGTGGATTTGGTGATCGGCGTCGGGTTGGGCGACCAAGCCGCGGCGGAAGAGCGTGAGCGGACTGCGCCCGATGCGGAATTTCATGTGATTGTCCACGTGTTGCATGACGAGCAGGATGGTCACTTTGCTCGCCCAGTTGGGGAAGACCATCGCGCGGAGGTAGTCAATGGGGTGGCGGAGAATCCACGCGAGCGAACGGACGAGGCGGGCGGGGACATTCGTCACATCGGAGACGAGCGGCGCGCCGAGGAAACGCATCAGCGACGAGCCGTTTGGGTAGCGGACAGGTTCGACGCGAGTCACCTCGTCCGCGTTCATGATGGAGGAGATCGAAACGCCTTGCGAAAAATCCACGTCTGATGTGCGGGCAATCGAGCCGAGCAAGGCTTCGGAGTTTGTGCGCACCATGTCGCCGAGTCGCGGCGAAAGATTCGGCAGTGACTTTTTCACGTCTCGCAGGTTCAATAACAATTTCATCGTCCCCATCACGCCAGCGGAGAAGATGACATTCTTGGCAAAAACTGTTTGTTTGCGTTTGAATGGGGAGGTGGAGGGTTGATAGATGATTTCGTAACGAGCATCAGACCTTTGACTTGCGACCTGTGACTTGATGTTGTCAAAGGTCAAAGGTCGCACGTCAATGACTTCAACCTCCGCCCGCACCTCCGCGCCGTTCTTCTCTGCGAAGTACAAATAATTTTTCGGGAGCGTATTCTTCGCGTTGTGACGACATCCCACCATGCAACCGCCGCAATGGATACAGCCTGCGCGGGCGGGTCCGTCGCCGCCGAAAAAAGGATCGGGGACGGTGACCCCAGCCTCCCCGAAGAATGAACCGACATCCGTCGCGCGGAAGGTGTGTCCCATGCCGCGTTCATCCGCAATTTGTTTGAGGACTTCATCCGCTTTCCAGAGTTTGGGATTGCGCGCCACGCCGAGCATCTTCTTTGCCGTCTCGTAGTGCGGAAGGAGCATGTCGCCCCATTTCACATTTTGATTCCACGCGGCGGTTGCGAACGTCTCGTTGCTGGGAACTTCGAGCACGTTGGCGTATCCCAAACTTCCGCCGCCGACGCCCGCGCCGTGCAGGATCATCGCGCCTTTGAGAATGCTGACCTGCAAAATGCCATGCGCGCGGAGGGCGGGGAGCCAGAGATATTTCCAGAACTGCCAGTTGGTTTTGGCGAAATCTTTATCGTCGTAGCGTTTGCCTTTTTCGAGAACGAGAACGGAATATCCTTTTTCGGTGAGCCGCATGGCGGAAACGCTTCCCCCGAAGCCTGAGCCGATGATGATGAAATCGTAGATCATTTTGGAAGGATGAATTATGAAGGATGAATTATGAAGGATGAAGGGTGAAGGCAAATGTTGAGTGGTATTGAAATGAGGAAAGAAGAAAGAGGAAAGGCGAACTTCTGCTTAAATCAATGAACTAAAGCCCTTCTCGACGAAGGGTTACCACATTTCGGAAACTAAATTTTCAACAACCATGAAATGCTTGTCGCGCGTTGCCAATGTGAGCCCGTGTTGTAGTGCAATCGCCGCGATCCAAATATCGTTTTCGGGGATGGGTTGTCCTGTTTTTCTTAGTTCGTTTTTGACAATGCCGTACCAATACGATGTCTCGGCATCGCAGGGAAGAATCGCGGTTTGGGAGGCGAGTTTCTCGAGTTGCTCGAGGTTCTTTTCAACACGAGATGATTTTCTTGCCCCGTAATGCAATTCCCCCAAGGCAATGCTTGGAATAAACGTGCTATCTGCTTTTTCGAGTCGAGTTAATACATTCCCATCCTGCGCGAATAGTTCGATCAGTACACTGGGATCAAGCAGAAAACTACCACTCATCCCCGTCCACCCGCTCGCAATCTTCTTCGATTGCCTCGCGCATCGTGCGGACATCGTCCATGGAGATCCCGCCCGCAAATTGCATCAACAAAGAACCATGCGTGCCACGCCCCGCGACGGTTCGCAAAGAACGGACGAATGTCAGCACTTGGTGTTGTAAGTTGTCAGGAAGCGCTTTGACTTGCTCGACGATTTGATTGAGAACGGGCATAGCCATTTCTACCTGCCTTTTCCAATGAAGCGATTATAGCACTGCTTTCCAAGCCTGAATTGCCAGACCTGACATGTCTCCGCGAGGAGTTAATAAATCATGACCCATGTCCGCGCGAAAGTTATGGTTGACCATCGCGTAGACAAGACATGTCAGGTCTTTTGGATTCTATGGGTGTCCCGTAATCAACGGCAAAGAGCCTCACCACGAAGGACACAAAGTACACAAAGGGAGAAAAGAGCCTAGATGCCTTGTGTTTTTCCTTTGTGACCGTCGTGTCCTTTGTGTTTGAAAAATGGTTTCCCGTTAAAAACGGTAGAGCCGATTCTATTTTATCGAAACGGACAAACATCCGCTGGCACGTAGATATGACTCTGCGCCCCGTGATAATCGCTCCCAAACGGAATCAAAATCTCAGGATGTTCCACCGCGTATTGGATCGCCGCCGCACAGCCGTCGTACATTTCTCTAATCTCCAATTACCAATCGCCAATTACCCCTCAAAGTTGACGGGTCGCTTCTCGCTTACGCGCTATAGAACAAATTCGACTGGGCAGGAGTTGCTGTGTTTAGGATTTTATCACTCATCGTTATTCGGTCACCCGTTATAATCATGCCCGATGTTCTCCTTCCAAATCACCTCCAAAAACAATCGCGCGCGCGCGGGGATTTTCTCCACGCCGCACGGCGACCTCCTCACGCCTGTCTTCGCGCCCGTCGGCACGCAAGCCACTGTAAAAACCCTCACACCTGAGCATCTCAAGGACATCAACGCCTCGCTCGTGCTGAGCAACACCTATCATCTCTACCTGCGTCCCGGCGACGAACTCGTGCGCGACATGGGCGGCTTGCACAAGTTCATGCAGTGGGGACGTCCCATGCTCACCGACTCGGGCGGCTTTCAAGTGTTCTCGCTCGCGCAGACTCGCAAGATCGACGACGACGGCGTGACCTTCAAGAGTCACATTGACGGTTCGACGCATCGCTTCACGCCTGAAAAATCCGTTGCGATTCAAGAAAATCTCGGCGCGGACATCATCATGGCATTCGACGAATGTTCCGACCCCAATGACCACGCCTACTCCAAACTCGCCATGCACAGGACTCATCGCTGGGCGGAACGTTCTCTCAAAGCGCAGACGCGGCGCGACCAGGCATTATTCGGGATCGTGCAAGGCGGCGTTCAAGCTGACCTTCGGGCTGAGTCTGCCAACTTCATTGCTTCGCTCGGCACCCCCGGCATCGCCATCGGCGGACTCTCCGTCGGCGAGACCAAACAAGAGATGCACGACACGCTCGACGTGGTTGTTCCTCTTCTGCCCGAAAACAAGCCGCGCTACCTGATGGGAGTCGGCACGCCCGAAGATTTGATCAACGGCGTGGCTCGCGGCATTGACATCTTCGATTGCGTTCTGCCGACTCGCTTAGCCCGTCACCACTCCGCTTTTGCGCCTGAAGGTCGCCTCAACTTGATGAACGCGACGTTTGCGCGTGATGAAAAGCCAATTGACGAGACTTGCGATTGCTACGCCTGCAAAACTTTTACGCGGGCTTACATCCGCCACTTGATCGTGGCAAAAGAATTGCTTGCTGGAACATTGATCTCCATTCACAATTTGCGCGCATTGATTCGATTGATGGAGCAGATGCGGGTCTACATCGCGGATGGTTCGTTCGAGTCGCGGGTGCCTGAGTTGTTGAGTCAATGGCAGGGGAATGCAGAGCGTAAAAAAATCCATGAATAACGGATTATGGGATGATGCAATTTTCAAAATTGCTGACAAACTCATGAAAAAGCCCGCCGAATTTACCTCAGAACAGACTTATCCATGCCCTGTCTGTGGGAGAAAATTGATAATTCAGGTTGGTCACTATCAACGAGGCAAAATAAAAATGATCGGCATAACAATTGAATGCAAGGTCTGTAATCAAGCAATTGCAGTTGATGGTATTGAAGAATAAAAATGACCCTCCTCCATGCCTTCCTCCTCGGCATTATTCAGGGACTGACCGAATTCATTCCCGTTTCGTCCACTGCGCATTTATTGATCGGGCAAAAACTCTTGGGCATCCCCGCCGATGGCGCGATGTTCTCGTTCCTCGTAATCGTCCAACTCGGAACGCTCGTGTCCCTTTTTGCGTTTTACTGGAAGGATTTGCTCACTATCGTGAGTTCCACGTTCCAAGTTTCACGTTCCATGCTGACCAAGCCGCGTGAAACTTGGAACTTGAAACCTGAATCTTTACTTGGCTGGTACATACTTATCGCCACCATCCCTGCGTTACTCGCTGGCTACTTGCTCAAAGACGCAGTCGAAGCGTTGTTCCAACAACCTATGCTTCAAGCCTCCATTCGATTATTCTCTGCCGCGATTCTACTCACGCTGGCTGAATTGTTGACTAAGAAGAATCGAAATCTCGAATCAATGACGTGGCTCGATGCTCTGGTGATCGGCTTGTTCCAAATTATCGCCGTCTTCCCCGGCGCCTCGCGTAGTGGAACAACGATTTCAGGCGGCATGTTTCGCGGACTCGACCGCCCGTCTGCGGCGCGGTTTGCCTTTTTGATGTCAGTTCCCGTCATGCTCGCGGCGGGCGGATATGAAATGTTGGATGTGATGAACATGCCCTACCTCAGCGGATTCCTCCCCCTGCTCGCGGTTGGATTCGTCACTGCGGCAATTGTCGGCTGGTTCGCGATCAAATGGCTGATTGATTACTTGAGCAAACGGTCACTGTATGTGTTTGCCGTTTATTGCGCAGTTGTGGGTACCGTCGTTCTGATATTTTCCTGAAGCCAAACTGATCACTGTTCACTGATAACTTTATTGACTATGGAACTATGAAACCATGAAACTAACGCAACTCCTAAAGACCCTCGTCGAAACCGAATCTCCGTCGCACGATAAATCCGCCGTTGACCGCGTCGGAGTCATTGTCGCTGAAGAAGCGCGCAAATTGGGCGGGCAGGTTGAAGTCATCTCCAACAAGGAAACTGGCGATCATGTCTTAGCTCGGTTCTCGCCAGCCCGACCTTCGACCTTTGACCCTCAACCTTCAATTTTAATTCTCTGCCACATGGACACCGTCTTCCCCATCGGCACGATTCAAAAAACTCCCTACCGCGAAGAGGACGGGAAAATTTTCGGTCCTGGCACGCTGGATATGAAGGCTGGGATTGCCATCGCGCTTGCCGCAGTCGAGTCAGCTCAAAGGTCGGGGTTGAAGCGTTCGGTCACGTTGTTATGCACATCCGATGAAGAGATCGGCAGTCACACATCGCGCGAATTAATTGAGTCGCTGGCGAAAGAGTCCGCGCTGGTGTTGGTGATGGAAGGCGCGTTGCTCGACGGCTCGCTGAAAACATGGCGCAAAGGCACGGGCGGATTTTCGGTCACGGTTCACGGACGCGCGGCGCATGCGGGCGGCGATCATCAGGCGGGACGCAACGCCATCGAAGAGATGTCGCATCAAGTGATCGCGATTCAAAAACTGACCGATTATGAAAAACAAACAACGGTGAATGTCGGCGTGATGCGCGGAGGCACGGTGTCGAATGTTGTGCCAGAGGAAGCGCGCATCGAAGTGGATGTGCGCGTGATGCAGGCGGGCGAGTGGGAGCGACTCGAATCGGAAATGCAAAAACTCAAACCCGTTCTCGATGGAACATCTATTGAGGTCGTTGGCGATTTGAATCGTCCGCCGATGCCGTTCGATGAGCGGATGAAATCCACGTTTGAAAAAGCGAAAACTATCGCGGCGCGAATCGGCATGGAACTCATGGCGGGCGGCACAGGCGGCGCGTCGGATGGAAATTTTGTCGCGCCGCTCGGCATTCCCTTGCTCGACGGCATGGGCGCGGTGGGCGAGGGCTATCACTCGGAGCGCGAATTTATTTTTGCAGACAGCCTTGAACAAAAAACAAAGTTGATCGCGGAGTTGATCGAGAAGTGGTGAATCGCGGCGCGGGATGGTTGCATATTAAGAACTTAACCGAGCAATCGTTGCGCTCTGTTTTGAACCACGGAGACACTGAGTCACGGAGTTTTTTTAATTGGTTTTTCTCAGCGCTTCCGTGTCTCAGTGGTTCGATTTATTGTTCGACTAATTGTGAAAAGAACAAGTATCCTGCAGACCGAACGGGCAGATCGCTTCGCGCAATCCGCCCCACGTTTTTTTTCTTTCTTCCCTTCGACAAGCTCAGGGCGGCGCTTTTCTCTTTCCTTTTATTTTCCTGCTCGACGAACCCGCCTCAGACCCCGCCTCAAGTTGTCTCCGTCTATTCGACCTTCGCCGCCGAGCCGTGGTTGAGCGATCTCTATGCCTGCGCGGATTCGGTTGCCACCCTCGTCCGCGTGGACGATCCCAACTCCGCCGACATCGCGTTGCAAATTGGTGAGCCAGAATTTTTATCTTCGTTTGCGTATCAGATTGACGAAGAGGAAATATTGATCGTGACAGATCGTCAAAGCCCGCTCCAAAATTTGACTCTCGACGAGGCGCGCGCGTTGTTCATGGGACTTGGCGACCCATCCGCGCAGGTGTGGGTGTATGCGTCAGAGGCGGATGTGCAGAAGGTGTTCGACCAACTTGTAATGGAGGGAAGAAGCGTTTCGTCGTCCGCGTTTGTGGCAGTCAATCCGCAACAGATGTCTGATGTGCTGAATAGTGAATCAAATGCCGTTGGAATCCTGCCACGACAATGGGTGGCGGGTGATATGCGCGAAGTGTATTCAGTTGCGGAAGTCCCCGTGCTGGCGTTGACGAAATCCGAACCGCAGGGCGCTGTCAATCAACTCATCGGCTGTCTGCAAAAATAGTCATATAATGACGGGGAGGAGATGAACATGCGAACTCCATTATGGATTCCCACCGAACAACGTAAACGAGACACGAACATCACGCGCTTCATGGACGCGGTCAATGCGCGGCGGAGGTTGAATCTCGCTTCGTATTCGGATTTATATCAGTGGTCGGTGGAAAATCTCGCTGACTTTTGGGCGGAAGTATGGGACTTAGCCGAGATCAAAGCCTCAAAGCGATTCGACTCCGTAGTGACGGATTTATCCGTCTTCCCGGGCGCAAAGTGGTTCCCCGGCGCGAAGTTGAACTTCGCCGAAAACCTTCTGCGCTATCGTGACGATCATGCGGCATTCGTTTTCATCGGCGAGACGCAAACCTCGAAGCGGATGACGTATGCCGAGTTATATGACTCGGTGGCGCGGCTGGCGCATTCGTTGAAAGAGTCGGGCGTTGATGTGGGTGATCGGGTGGTGGGATACATGCCGAATCTGATCGAGACGGTCGTTTGCATGTTGGCGGCGGCAAGCCTCGGCGCCACGTGGGCTTCGTGCGCCACCGACATCGGTCCCGGCGCGGCGGTTGAACGGCTGGGACAAGTCGCGCCAAAGGTGATGATCACCGCGGATGGATATTTCTACAAAGGCAAGGCGTTCGATACGCTGGCTCACGCGGCGGAGGTGGCGCGGGGAATCTCATCGTTGAAAAAAGTGATCGTCGTTTCGTACACGCGCGAGAAGCCTGATATTTCTCAAATCCCCAATTCGGTTCATTATGAAGATTTTCTTGCGAAAGAGAAAAATCTTGAAATCCAGTTTGAGCAGTTGCCGTTCGATCATCCGCACTACATCATGTTCTCGTCGGGGACGACGGGCAAGCCGAAGTGCCTTGTGCAGTCGGCGGGCGGAGTGCTGATCAATCACCTCAAGGAATTGATCTTGCATACCGACCTCAAACGAAGCGACAAGATTTTCTACATCACATCGTGTAGTTGGATGATGTGGAATTGGCTGGTCAGTTCGCTGGCGGTCGGCGCGACGATTGTTCTTTATGACGGCAACCCGAACTTCCCCGACGCGGGCGCGATGTGGAAGTTGATTCAAGATGAGAAAATTTCCATCTTCGGGTGCAGCGCCAGTTATATCCACTTCTTGAAAAAAGAAGGCATCTCTCCGCGCGCGAGTTTTGATCTATCGTCCCTGCGCGAAATCTCGCAGACGGGTTCGCCGCTCTCCGCGGATGGGTTTGAATACGTGTACAAAGAGATCAAAGCAGACTTGCACTTCAATTCCATCGCGGGCGGCACGGACATCAACGGCTGTTTCGCGGCGGGGAGTCCCATTGTCCCTGTGTATGCGGGGGAGTTGCAGAGCGCGGCGTTGGGGATGAAGATAAAGTCCTATAATGAAAAGGGACAGCCGATTTTCGATGAGCAGGGCGAGTTGGTCTGTGAAGCGCCTGCGCCTTCGATGCCGTTGTATTTTTGGAATGACCCTGACGGCTCGAAATATCACAAGGCGTACTTCGATGTGTATCCCGGTGTGTGGCGTCACGGTGATTATGTGTTGATCCACAAAGACACCGGCGGCGTGACGTTCTACGGGCGCTCGGATGCGGTGTTGAAACCTTCAGGCGTGCGCATCGGCACAGCGGAGATTTATGCGCAGATGGAGAACCTGCCCGAAATTGCAGACAGCCTCGCGGTGGGACAGAACTATCAGGACGACCAGCGCGTGATCCTGTTCGTCAAACTCGCGGCGGGATTTTTGCTCACGGATGAGTTGAAAGACAAAATCAAAAGGACGTTGCGAGAGAATGCCTCACCGAGGCACGTCCCTGCGGTGATTCTCGAAACACCGGAGATTCCGTACACGTTGAACATGAAGAAAGTTGAAAGCGCGGTGACGAATATTTTGAACGGGCGGGCGGTGAGCAATCGGGATGCGTTGATCAATCCGGGGTCGTTGGAGTTTTACGAGAAGATAACGGAACAGTTGTAATACTATGGCGGGAAATTTTTCGCGTTTCAAGAGGGTGTTTTCCAACCGAGCGTTCACGGGCGCGCTTTTGTTTGTGACGTTCTTATATAGTTTCGAAGAAACCCTGTTTGACTTTCAGCAGTTCCGCTTTTTTCAACTTACCATGACCTTGCGTCCGTTCGACGAGAAGTTGGTCGCGGTTTTGTCTGGTATCGCATCGCTTGGGATCTTCTTTTGGTTCACTTGGGTATCGTTAAAACTTCCCCGCAACATTCAGATTATTCCAGTAATTTTACTTACTGTTTCGTCTCTCGTCGAATATGGATTCTGGAAGGCTGTAAAACGGTTCATGTCAGATGTAGACTTACATATCGCTTTCTCGACACCCTATAGCACATGGACGGGGGCAGGGGCATTGTATTTTGACTGGCGGTTCATTTTCCCTGTTGCAGGATTTGTTATTGTATTATTTGTTTTTTGGGAAAAAGAGAGGACAACCCACAACGGGCGTAGAGCTTGGAGCTTATTTCTATTTCTGGCGGCGCTTTGTTTTTCATATACATTGACAGGCAAGTCGCTCAGTTTAGGAACATCCGTCTCCTCGTTTTACCAGACGATACCGCGTTTTATTTTTAATGAGCTCCGACCGTCTGCGCGGGCAGATGTCGGCTTTCAACAATCCGTTGCGCCGCAAAACAACATTGTTTTGGTGATCGATGAAAGCATCCGCGGCGACCACCTCAGCGTTAATGGATACGCCCGCGCGACAACGCCCGTTCTGGATGAATTGCTTCGCCACAGCGATTCAATTCGGAATTGGGGACTGGCTGTGGCAGGCGCGACGTGCAGTTACCCTTCCAATGCCTTGATCTTGACCGGGGTTCGTCCTGGAGTGGATGAATTTGGGATGGTGGAAACGCATCCCACTGTATTCCAATACGCGAAGGCAATGGGATATGAAACGGTTTACATGGATGCCCAAACGAACACCTTTTGGAATGGGCTGACCCCGGACGATCTTGAATATATCGATGTATGGATCAAAGCGAAAGACCTGGGCGATGATATTCAAAGTGATTTTCGCGCGGCAGACTGGATCGTGGAGCGAACGATGAACGATACAGGGAATTTTATTGTGTTGAACAAACGCGGCGTCCATTTTTTATATGAAAACTCGTACCCTGCGGGTTTCGAACTCTGGGGTCCAGTCCCCGGCGAGTACACCAGCCAACCCGAGTTGGTGACCAACCCGTATGATAACGGCGTGATGTACAATGTGAACGCGTTCTTTGAGCGGCTGTTGGCAGATCCTCAAATCCTTACGGATACGACGATCCTGTATACATCCGATCACGGGCAGACGCTATTCGAAAACGGCGTAAGTTGGTTGCATTGCAATGACACGCCAATGGAGGCGACTATCCCGCTCCTCATGCTGGGGCGCAACCTGCCCGCATCCTCTGACGAGAATTTTCTGGCGAGTCACAGCAACATTATGCCGACATTGTTGGACCTAATGGATGTGCCAGACAAATTCAGAGTATATCCTTATGCGCCGTCGTTATTTTCGCCCGCTTTTGATGCGGCGGGTGGACGATGGTTTTTTGATGGAAGTTTACGGCTGATCGAGTTTCATTCTCCTTGATCTTGAGCGGAGGTCTTATGCCCTGTAATTGCTGTGAAATTGAAAACAACACCTTCACTGAGGCGTCAGCCAAAGCGAATCTCAGAGATTATCGCCGCCGTGGTCCCGCCAAACAAACCCGATTAATCCTCGAAGCGGTGCGTTCATTGGGGTTGAAGGATGCCGCGCTGTTGGATATCGGCGGGGGGATCGGGGCGATTCACCACGAGTTGCTCAACGATGTGGCGCGAGAGGCAACGCATGTGGACGCGTCGTCGGCGTATCTCATGGTGGCGACGGAGGAGGCAAAGCGGCTGGGGCATGAGGCGCAGGTGAAATTCATCCATGCCGATTTTACGGATGTGGCGGATGAACTTCCGCAGGTGGATGTGGTCACGCTGGATCGTGTGGTGTGTTGTTACCCGAACTTTCGTGAGTTGTTGAAAGCGGCTTCGTCGAAGAGTCGTCAAGCAATCGCTCTCACCTATCCGCGCGAGACGTGGTTGTCGAAAGTGGTGGTGAAAGCGGCAAATTTGATTCAGCGGATTCGCAGAGACCCATTTCGCGTATTTGTGCATCCCGTAGCGGAGATGGAGGCGTTGCTGAATAAAGAGGGGTTGAAAAGAATATCCACGCGCAGGTTGTTCGTGTGGGAGATGGCGTTGTACCGGCGGTGAGTTGTCGCCCTCAGGGTTGCGCGCTGATCGAATGTGGCGAAAACTTCATCACCCATTTGTAAGGGTTCAGGTTTCAGGGCGGCTTGTATAATTACATCATTGTGAACTTCAGACTCTCGCAAGGAATTTTCTCCATGAAGAAGTTGAATAGTATCGTCTCGATATTTTTTATCGGCGCGTTCCTCATGTCCGCATGCAATTTGGGGGCGATGCCTCAGGCGACGAGCGAGCCGGGGAGCGCGATCCAGCCTCCCGTCGGGACTGAACCGCCTGTCTTGACGGAAGTCCCGATCCAGCCGACACAGCCGCAGACGATCACGCAGGCGCCGGTCGACCTTTCCGGTCCTCCGATGGAAGTGGGATCGAAATTCCTGTATGTGGATGGGAGCACGCTCGTGGCGGTGCCGGGCGGTCCGTTCACCATGGGGCATGGCGGGGACGATAACCCTGAGCATGAAGTCAATGTCAGCGATTTTTGGTTATATCGTTCGAAGGTCACGAATTCGCAATATGCGCTGTGTGTTTTGTTGGGCAAATGCTCGCCGCCAAATGTCGATAAGAACGGCGGCTATGGCGACCCGGTGCGGGCGAATCATCCGGTGACGGGCGTGAATTATCAGCAAGCCTCGGAGTATTGTTCGTTCGTGAATGGGCGTTTGCCGACCGAAGCCGAATGGGAAAAAGCCGCGCGCGGACCGGATGGGAACATTTATCCGTGGGGCGACGCGACGCCGCAGTGCGATCTGGTGAACTATGGCACGTGTGAATACGAAACATCGAAAGTGATCGATCACCCTGCGGGGCAGAGTTATTACGAAGCCTTCGATATGGCGGGTAATGTGTATGAATGGGTGGCGGATTGGTACGATGCCAACTATTACAACAATTCGCCGCTGGACGACCCGCTGGGTCCCGATCTTGCCCTCCGTCGGTCTGTGCGCTCCAGCGGATTCAACTCCCCCGCGTACGAATCCGAATCGGCGCGGCGCCTCTCGCTTGCCCCGGTGGAGCAACGCAACGATCTCGGCTTCCGCTGTGTGGTGGAAGACCCGATGTATTTTGCGCCGATGTGCGCCGCCGCGTTGGTGTACGGACAGGACGCCGCGCCCGGCTCGCCTGGCGGCGGAGGCGCGCCTTCAGAGACCTGCCCCACGGTAGCGATTCAAGTTGTGCCGATCTGTGTGAATCAGGCTGGCTCGGCGAATGTGAGTTTTACCGGTCCCCCGGGAGCGGCGGTGGATGCGGGGACTTGTTCGCCCACCGGCAATCCCGGTCAATACAGTTGTCTTTCGCCGACGACCATTTCGATTAAAGCCGATTGCCAGCAATCTTTGCCGGGCAGTCCGGCGTGCCCGCTAGGGTTCCAGCAACAGGGAAATCAATGCGTTTCACAAGGCTGGCCAGGACAGTGTTTGCCGGGTTATAACTATGACCCGAACAGTCAATGTTGCTCGGCTCAACCGGGGCAGGATGGCAGTGTTCCGCTTCCGCAATGCCCGGTAGGTACGTATTATCTCCCCGGTCAAAATGTCTGCGTGCCATACCCCGCGCAGGGAGTTGTGTCGGTGGTGCAGAATGTGGGCATCCCGAATTGCATCATTCCGACGAGGAAGCCGGGTGGTGGGGGAGATATTCCTGATGTTCCCACCGTTTGCGCGCCGCCAACAGATAATTGTGGAAATTTTCTTTGGTGTGAGAAACTTTGCGCTTGTGTTCGCTCGTCAACGCAATGTCCCCCGTGATCTCTGCTGCGAATTGGGTCAGGGCTTATACAAGATCGGAGTACATGATGTTGATCGCGCGCGACGACCTGTAAACTGACGGGAAGTTGGCGCGATAAATCGCAACCTGTCCAATTCGGGGAGGTAGAAGCGGGGTTTCGTTTCGAGCGGCATGGGGAAATCATACCATTCTGAACCAGCCTTACAACTTGGCAAAGAGGTGGCTTTCTATGTATTCGATTGTTGAGTCGAGCGTCATGATTGCATATCACGCTCAACAAGGTTGAGCGATAAACCCAAAAGGAGTTAATTATGAAGAAGAAGTTGTTTGTTATTTGTCTCGCGCTTTCGATGTTGACAATGGTCACCGGCAATGTTTTGGCGGCGCCTTCGGCAGGCTCCGCTTTGACCCTGCTCAGCGCGACTGCGGGCATGAACGGGACCGTATTCCTCTTCAAGGTGTCCGGCGAGTTTTCCGGGGCGCACTTGAAAGGTTCCGCGCATGTGCAAGGCGGGGAAGATTACGGGCTGGATTGCCGGCAATTGGATGATGAAACCGTCCGCTGTACCGCTTCGAGAAACGCGCAAGGCAATGTGACTGTCATGTTTGGCGGTTCGACTTTCTGGACCTATGTCGCGCCGTTCACGAGACCCACTACATATTGTTATAACGTATTCGATTGGGCTTTAAATTTCACGTACTGGCAGCACATTGGAGACTACTGCCAGGATGTCCCGGCGCAATATGGCGATGTGATCGAAGATTACCATAACATGTATTGGAATGAGGACTACGATTTTGAGTTTTTGCCGAACAGCCCGGAAACGTGGGTGCATTGTGGCGTATCAATGCCTCCCCAATCGGGTGACGCCTATTATTATCCTGATTGCTAGAAAAGGTTTGCAGGATTTTATGACGTTGAGAACCGCCCCGGCAAAATTCGCCGGGGCGGTTTTTGTTAGACCATACTACGAGATTTTTCGCCCCATTCCGTCGCCTGCTCGAAGGCGTACCCGGCGTTCAAAACTTTCGCGTCGCCCCAGGCGCGCGAGACGATCTGCAAGCCGAGGGGTAGTCCGCTGGAAGTGAATCCGCATGGGATGGAGAGCGCAGGCAGACCCGTGAGGTTGAACGGCGCGGTGAAGCGCGTCAGCCGCGCGGCTTGCTCCACCGCGTCGTGACCTTCGATGGTCGGCGCGGGGATGGGCGTGGTCGGCAGGATCAGCAAATCGTGCGCTTCGAAGAACAACTCGAATCGTTTCTTCATTTCGGCTTGAGTCCGCCTCGCCAACGCGTATTCGGTGGAGGTGGTCTTCGCGCCCTCTTGCAACCGGCGGCGCACATCCTCGCCGAACCATTCGGGATGTTCCTTCAAGCGATCGCGGTGCGCCGCCGCGCCATCGGCTTGCGTCATGGTCTTATTGGCAGATGCGGCGTCGCGCAACCAATCCATGCCGATCTCTTCGACGATGCACCCCATGCCCTCAAATACGTTTGCCGCATCGCGCGCGGCTTGCAACACGTCCGCGTCCGCGCTTGCAAAATAGTCGCCCACAGCGAACGCGATGCGCCTGCCCGCCATATCATCTGTCAGATGACCGAGATAATCGCCGTTCAACATTTTGATCGAGGCGGGGTCGAACGCGTCATACGACGAGATAGCCTGCAACAACAGCGCCGCATCTTTCACGCTTCGAGTCAGCGGACCAACGTGGTCGAGATTCCACGAGAGGGGGAACACGCCGCGCAGGCTGACGCGCCCATACGTGGGTTTGAACCCGACCACGCCGCATAGCGAAGCCGGGATGCGGATCGAGCCGCCGGTGTCGGTGCCGAGCGCGCCGAGCGCCATGCCGGTCGCCACCGCGATGGCTGACCCGCTCGAGGAGCCGCCGGGGATGCGGGTGAGATCGCGCGGGTTGCGGGCTGTGCCGAAATGGGGATTGTTCCCGGTTACGCCGAGCGCGATCTCGTGCGTGTTGGTCTTGCCGATGATGAACGCGCCGGCAGAGTTGAGTTTCTCCACCACAAAGGCGTCCTCATCGGGGATGTGATCTGCGAAAAATTTCGAGCCGGCTGTGGTGCGTATCCCCGCCGTGTCGAATAGATCCTTGACGGCGATGGGGATGCCGCGCAGAACGTCCGCGTAGGTGGCGCGGGGAGTTGAGGCGGGGATCATCGTGCTTGCCACACTGCGCGCGAACGAATCCTGCACGGTGATGAACGCGTTCAGTTTAGGGTTGAGTCGCTTGATATTGCCGAGGCAGGCAGAAGCGAGGTCTGACGCGGTGAGTTTTTTATCCTGCATCAACTCAAGGGCTTCTTCGATGGTTTGCGCGGGGAGCGGGGTCATGCCCTCCATTATAATGAAAACATGCCGTATTCAATGGATAAAAAGTACTTGTGGCTTTTGCTCGCCATTTCGCTGACGGGCGCGTTGATCGCCGCGCTGGTTATGTCGAGGTACGGTCCTGGCGTGTCGGCAGACGCTACGAAATATTTATCGATCTCTCAAAACCTGTTGGACGGCAAAGGCTTCTTCGATCACACCGGGCGTCCGCTTTTGTGGTGGCCCCCGTTGTATCCGCTTGAAATTGCGGGCGTGAGTCGCCTCACGGGTCTCGATGTGCTTTTCGCAGCGAGCTGGCTCAACATCATCACGTTCGCCGCAAATATTTTTCTCAACGGCGCGTTGGTCTATTACGCCTTCCCCGATAAACCGCTCCGTCAATTTCTCGGTGCGCTCTTCATCCTCACTTCGGACATGGCGATTCGCATCCACGCGAACATTTCCTCCGAGCCGCTCTTCGTCACCTTTTCGATGATCTTCCTCTTCGCCAGCGCGGACTATTTGCAGACTCGTTCGCGCCGCGCGTTGTGGTGGATGATCGCCATGTCGGCTCTTGCCCCTCTTCAACGTTATCTTGGGGCGAGTCTCATCGCGGCGGGGGGCTGTTTCATCCTCTTCGCCCACCGCAGGGACATCTGGCGCGGCATCCGCGAATCGTTTCTGTTTGGCGTTCTATCCCTCATTCCCATCGCCGCGTGGATTGGATTTCACAACATCGGCAAATATAACTCCTTCTGGGGCGTGAGCGGCTCCATCGTGAATCCGCTCGAAAACCTGCGCCTGTCGCTGGCGAAGATTCTGCACTGGTTCATTCCGAATCATCCAGCGCTTCAACCGCTCTTCGACAATCCATGGATCGTGGTCGGCATAATCGCAGTAATTCTTTTGTTGCTCAACAAAAAAGAGAATTGGAAAACTTTTGCGTGGACGATGATGCAACCGATCCCGTTCGTCTCGTGGGCGTTCTTCGCTTGGACAATCCTCGGGCTGATGTACTCCGTCACCACCGAGGACCACGTTGATCTTTTCTCGGATCGCTATTATGTCGGCTTACTCTCGCTTGTGCTGGTGATGTTGTTCGTTACTTTTGATTCACTGATTCTCCCTCATCTGAAATGGAATCAACTCACGCTCCAAAAACTCGGCGCGGCGGTTTTCTTCCTCTGGCTGGCAGTTTACCCCGCCTGGAGTTTGGTGAAATATGTTTCCGCCTCAATGCAAAACGGCGAGGCGAGCGGATACAACGTTTACAACAACCGCGCCTTTCACGAGAATCCGATCATCAAAGCGATGCAAAGGATTGCAATAGAAAATCCCGATGCGACGTTGTACAGCAACTATACCGACGGCGTCTGGTTTTTCACGAGGCGCGAGTCGCCGATCATGCCGCGTTCGTTCACGATGGAATTGGATGAGATCAAGCAAAATTATTCAGGCTGGCCCCACGATAAGCCCGGCTACATCATCTGGATTCTGCCGAACAGCATTTATCGCAATGCCGTCCCCCCGAAACTGCTGGCAGAGATCGCAGACCTTGAGTTGGTTGTCAAGATCGAAGAAGGGGAGATCTATAAGGTGGCGCTAAAGAAATAGCCACAGAGAGCACAGAGTTCTTTGAGTTTTTTCTCAGAGTCTCTGCGCGCTCTGTGGCTGAGTTTTTAGAACAATCCCACTACTTTACCGGTCTTCAAATCCAAATCCACATCGAAGAAGGCGGGACGGGTGGGCAAGCCCGGCATCGTGCGCATATCGCCGAGGATGGGATAGAGGAATCCCGCGCCCACGCTTGCGCGGATCTCGCGCACTGTGATGCGGAATCCCGTCGGCGCGCCTTTCTTGCTGGCGTCCGTTGTGAACGAGAGATGCGTCTTCGCCATGCAGATGGGAAGTTGATCGAACCCGAGGCGGGTGTAACGCGCGATCTGTTCTTCGGCTTCGGGGGTGTAGTCCACGCCATCGGCGCGGTAGAGCTTGACGGCGATATCTTCGATTTTGCTCTTGATGTTGTTCTCCAGCGGATACAGGAAATGGAACTTGCTCGGCATCTCCGCCGCTTTCACCACCGCTTCCGCCAATTTCTTCGCGCCCGCGCCGCCGTCTGCCCAGTGAGTCGAAACGACCGCGTCGCTGGCGCCCATCTTCAGCGCGGCATCGCGGATGAGTTCCACTTCGTTTTTGGTGTCGGTGGCGAACGAGTTGACCGCCACGACCACATTCACGCCGAACTTGCGCGCGTTCTCGATGTGACGTTCCAGGTTAGGCAAGCCCGCGCGAAGCAGTTCGAGATTCTCGTCGGTGTATTCCGTTGGGAGAGGTTTACCCGCCACCACTTTCGGTCCGCCACCGTGCATTTTCAACGCGCGGACGGTGGTAACCATCACCACCACATGCGGGATCAAACCGGAGTAACGGCATTTGATGTTGAAGAATTTTTCCATGCCGATATCCGCGCCGAAGCCGGCTTCGGTGCAGACAAAACCGTCCTTGCCGACGAGTTTGAGCGCGATCTTATCGGCGAGGATGGAACTGTTGCCATGGGCGATGTTGGCAAACGGTCCGGCGTGAACCGTGGCGGGGTTGCCTTCGAGAGTCTGCATCAGGTTCGGCTTGATCGCGTCCTTCATCAACACGGTGACCGCGCCCGCCACGCCGAGGTCTTCCACCGTCACGGCTTCGCCGTTCTTGTTCGTGGCGACAACCATCTTGCCGAAGCGTTCGCGCATATCTTTGACGCTCGTCGTCAGCGCGAGGATCGCCATGATCTCTGAAGCAACCGTAATGTCGTAGCCGGAGCGGTGTTCGTATCCCGCTTCGTCTTTGCCAAGTCCCACTTGAATTTCGCGCAGGAAGCGGTCGTTGGTATCCAGCACGCGCCGCCAGGTGATGGTGGCTTCGTCGATGTCGAGCCGCGCGAAGCGACTCCGTTCTTCGGGCGTGAGGTCATTGGGATTGGTTTTGTTGATGCCGAGTTTTTTCACGCGGCGCAACATGGTGGGCGAGAATTTGCGGTTGCCTTTTTTGTCCATCGGGCAGAGCGCGTTGAACATCTTTTCGCCGTCTTGTTGTTTTTCGTGCATCACGCGCACATCCAGCGCGGCGGCGACCAGGTTGTGCGCGGCGGTGATGGCGTGGTTGTCGCCGGTGAGATGCAGGTTGAAATCTTCCATCGGGATAACCTGCGAATATCCGCCGCCAGCCGCGCCGCCTTTGATCCCGAAGATCGGTCCCTGTGAGGGCTGGCGGATGGCGGCAACCGATTTTCTGCCGAGGTGCGCGCCCAGCGCTTGCGACAAGCCTACGGTGGTGGTGCTTTTGCCTTCGCCAAGCGGGGTCGGCGTGATGGCGGTCACGACCACATATTTGCCGTTGGGTTTGTCCTTGAGGCGCTCGAGAATTTCGAGTTTGATCTTGGCTTTGTAGGGACCGTATAACTCCAGTTCGTTCTCGCGGATTCCCAACTCTTTCGCTATTTGTAGAATCGGCTTGACCGTTGCCGCCTGCGCGATCTCGATATTGGAAGGGACCGGTCGTAGCAATTTCAATTTGGTTGGCTTGAATGCTGGCGCTTTCTTCGCCGCTTTGACCTTCCGAACGAGTTTCTTCACAGATTTCTTCCCCTTGCTGGTTTTTGTTGCCATGGTGTCTCCTCTGAATTATTTGTAGTGGCGACTTGAGTCGCCTGACTTTGCGCTAAAAACGACTTTGCAGGACTTACGAAGTTGGCGGGCAGTTGTACTGCCACCGCCGCAGTGCAACTACGGCGCAACCGGTTCAACTGCGTAAGTCCTATATTGGATATCAAGAATTTAACCGAGCCATCCTTCCGTTCCGCTTTGAACCACGGACACACTGAGTCACGGAGTTTTTTTAATGGTTTTATTTCGGCAGGCTCAATACAAGTTCTCCGTGTCTCGGTGGTTAGGATGATTGCTTGATCAAATTGGAAAAGAACAACAACTGCCTCGCGCCTGTAACGACTAAAGTCGTTACTACTTTCTACTTTCTACGAACTGATCACCGTCCCCAACGTTTCGCCTCCCAACACGCGGACAAGATTCCCCGGCTCATCGCTGGAGAAAATTTGTACGGTGAGGTTTTCATGCTTTTTGACCAACGCAAGCATCTGCTTCACTTTCGACTCCATGCCACCGGTCACATCTGCCGCCGCAGACTTGCCGACGCCCGATTGAATCTCGTTGAACGAAGCGGGTGTGATCTTTCCCACCTTCTTCGTGCGCGCGGGGAAGTCTTCCCAGACGGCGGCTTCCAACCCCGCGAGCAAGATTCGGTCGGGGTGAAGCGCGTTGGCGAGGTACATAAATAAATCCTCGGTAGAAAGGATCGTCCCGCCGCGCACTTCATCGAAGATGGTGTCGCCGAACACCACCGGCACGATATCCGCTGCGAGAGCCATGCGGATCGGCGTCGTATCCCAGACCGACACTTGCCCGTTACTTGAGATCACGCTGGACGAGGGCGGCAGAGAAATCGCGCGCACATCCGCTTTGTGGAATGCCTCCATCACGAATCGATTCAACGTGGACGCCTGATACCAGACCTCGGCAAAACCCTTCCAGTAACTGTCTTGCGTGTCGTCGCGCTGGCGATAGACCAACGGCGTGGCGCGCGGCGGGAGTCCATCGCGCGTTTTATATTCGCTCGCGGGCACGTGGCCAAAAGAGCCGGCGCCGTGTCCAACGAGCACGCGCAGGTCGGGGTGGGTTTGAAGCGCGGTTTTAATCTGCAAGGCGAGATCGTCCATCACATCCAGCAGGGGAGTGTAAGGCTTGGTTTTATCGGTGATCAGCGAGCCGCCCAGTTTGAGGAAAACGAGTTCTTTCATATATCCATTGTAAATGAGGTGATGGGCGCTCCGCAAGTGACTGCCACACGCCGCAACAAGGCATTATAATCTTCGCCTTATGAGTGCGGGCATTCTCGTCATCGGTCTCGTTGTGTTCTTTGCGATCGCGGCATTGCTCGCGGCGCGCGTGGGCATTCGTTCGATTCAAGCGGCTCGCGCCATGGTGTTCTATCGCAAGCGACAATCGTACATGCGCTTTGGTCGTCAATGGCTCATGGTCGCATTCTTCGCGTTGGTTGCCAGCGGCGCCTCCGCCTTGTTTGGCAGACCCCTTGCAAATCAAATCTTTCCCCCGTCTCCCACGCCCTCGGCAACAAACACGGCAACCGCGATACCGACGACCACCTCGCCCCCAACCCAGACCGCGACGGAGCGCCCAACCGCCACCGTGACCGCGACGCCGTCGCCGAGTCACACGCCCAGTGTAACTGCCTCAGCCACCGGAACGTTTACCCCATCCCCAACCTTCTCACCCGTAGCGACTGAAACCGCCGCGCCTTCATCCACCTCCACGCCTACAACCACGCGCACAGCGCGTCCCACATTGACACCCACGTTCACGCGCACGCCGCGTCCAACCATTGCGCCGACTCAAACGCGCACGCCTCGACCCACAGCCACATTCACCTCCACCTCCACGATCACCAACACGCCGATCCCATCGGCGACCTTCACTGCCTCACGCACGCCGATCCCCACCTCAACGGTCAAGCCGAGTTTGACGCCGCGCCCTACAGACACACGCCAGCCCACGAAAACTATCACATTCACGCCGACCATCACCTCCACGCCCACCTCGACCTTTACACCGACGCAGACCTTTACCGCAACAGCCACTCATACTTCAACATTAACGTTCACACCGAGCGTCACACCCTCACTCACCTCGACGCGCACGCCGCGCCCAACGCTAACCTCCACATTCACCCGCACCCCGCGACCGACTTCCACATACACAATGACTGCGACCGTCACGCCGAGCCAAACCGCGAGTTCAACGCCGACACAAACCTTCACGCCAAGCCTCACGCCAACATTGACTTCGACGCGCACGCCGCGCCCAACGCTAACCTCCACATTCACCCGCACGCGTACCCCAACACGCACCCCAACACGCACCCCAACACCGCCCTAACGTTCATGAGCAAACAAGCAAACAGGCAAACAAGCAAACAGGCAAACAAGCAAACAGGCAAACAGGCAAACAAGCAAACAGGCAAACAGGCAAACAAGCAAACAGGCAAACAAGCAAACAGGCAAACAGGCAAACAAGCAAACAGGCAAACAAGCAAACAGGCAAACAGGCAAACAAGCAAACAGGCAAACAAGCAAAAAAGTAAACAAGTAAACAAGTAAACAAGTAATAAGTACGCGCGCTAGCGTTTTCATGACCACCCAACTACCCAACTACCCAACTACCCAACTACCCAATTCGATCTTCATCCTTTTCCATCCCCCCTGCTATAATCTTTTCCATGGATATCCGCGCGGGAATCATTGCCGCCGTTTTCTTCCTCTTCATCGGCGCGTTCGTTGTGATGCGTTCAGGCCTGCGCGCATTTATCTCCGCGCGAAAACTTTCGTTCTACCGCATCAAGATCAAACGACAACGCGGCGGATTAGTCACATTCGTTCTCGGCGTGTTGACGCTCGCGTTTGCCATTTGGCTATCCATTTTTGGCGAACCTGTGGCGTATCGGTATTTTCCTCCCTCGCCGACCATCACCCTGTCACCGACCATCACGCTTTCGCCCACCATCACGCTTTCACCCACCATCACGTTATCGCCGACGATCACCAACACCCCATCCGTCACCGACACGCCCACCATCACGCCAACCCCGTTCATTCCGCTTGCCATCGAAGCGTTATTCGAAAGCGTGGTCACGCCAAACCCGAACGCGGTCTTTAGCCCATTGCAGTTCACTGAAAATTGCTCCAACTTTGTCGAGTTCGAAGCGGCGGCTGTCTTTCAAACCCCGGTTCATTACATGTGCGCTGTATTCACCTATGCCGAAATGGTCCCCGGCTCCCAATGGACCGCGCTTTGGTTGCGCGACGGACAACTCGCACATTACGAAACCATCCCCTGGGACGGCGAGACCGGCGGGTACGGGTTCACCGAATGGGAGGCGCCGGCCGATCAGTTTCTACCCGGCGCGTACGAAGTGCAAATCTTTGTTGGACTCGACTACAAGGTGGTGGGGCAATTCGTCATACAAGGCGACGCGCCCAATGCGATTCCCACCCCGAGTGCAACTGTCTCGCCCTCCCCGGCGGAAACCTCATCCCCGGCCTCGCTCCCTGTGAGTACGGCGGTGACCGGAACTCCATGACAAAAAGGAAAACCAATGACCCAAAAAGCCTTCCAAGAGTATTACCCCGAATCCTACGCCCACTGCTATGGGTGCGGCACCCTCAACGAACACGGGCATCACATCCAAAGTTATTGGGACGGCGATGAGTCTGTTTGTCGTTTCATGCCCAAGCCGTACCACATCGCCATCCCCGGCTACGTCTACGGCGGACTGCTCGCCTCCCTCATTGACTGTCACGGCACCGGGACAGCCGCCGGAGTCGCCTATCGCGCCGCGAAAGAAACGGACCCCAATTCGGATCCCAACACGCGCTTTCTCACCGCGTCTCTGCATGTGGATTACCTCAAACCAACTCCGCTCGGCATCGAACTCGAAGTGCGCGGCAAAGTGAAAGAACACAAAGGGCGTAAAGTCGTCATCGAAGAATGGATCGTTGCCAATGGTGTTGTCACTGTGAAAGGAGAGGTAGTCGCCGTGCAGGTTCCCGCGGCGCTGGTGGATGAATTGTTGAAGGGAAAATCATCGTAACAAACAGGGTGGTCGAGTAATCAGTCCCGCGCGCAGTTCGCAGGATATATCGAAACCACCAAGCCATGAGATGATCACTAACCATTGATTACCTTACACTTTCAAAATCGGGACGCAGATTCACGCTGAACACGCGGATTTTTCTTTCTTTTGAATCAGCGAAATCAGCGCCAACCACTGGTTTAACGGAGCGAGTTCATTGGCTGAACTTTTCGAGTTCATTGCATCTTTACTCATTAGCCTAGGGCACGTAGGGCAATACCGCGACGATCTACGCGGCGCCACCCCGCAACGACTTGCAGTCATTGCCCTGCTCTTGCTCCTAACCATCTGCGCGGGGATCGCTTGCCTGATGCTTTATTTTGTTTAAAAAGAGACTGTCACCTGCAAGGTGACAGTCTCTTCGTTTTTCTCAACGCAGACCTCCGAGATTTTTAAAATCTCGGAGGTCTCTGTTTCGTCACTTCTTCATCGGCTTCGCCATCTCATCCTTCACCGCATGATACAAATTCTCCGCTTTTAACTCGCTGAGCGCGTAACACGGCGCTTTGAGGTGATTCGCCAATTGTTGCGCGAGTCCCTGATCGAAAGCGGCGTGTTCCATGTTGATGACCACACATTTGATCTTTTCGTTGGCGATGAGTTCGGCGAATTTGTACGATTCCTCTTGCGGGGGCATTGTGCCAATGGACACGTTCCCCGCGCCGTCGGTGAGAACGATCAACAATGGTTCCACATCGGGGTGATGGAGTTTCTCTTGCCGCAACACATCCGCCGCCATGAACAAGCCCGCCGAAAGCGGGGTCTTCCCGCCGACGGGGATGTCCATCAACGCGCGCTGGGCAAGTTGAACCGAATTTGTTGGGGGCAACACGAGCGTCGCCCGATCTTTTTGGAAGACGATCAGCCCAACTCGGTCGCGGCGTTGATACGCGTCCGTGAGCAATGACAAGATCGCGCCCTTCGTCGCGTTCATGCGCTCAGCGACCGCCATGGACCACGAAGCGTCCACCAAAAACAATACAAGATTTGCCACGCGCTTCACGCGGATCTTGCGTTGCAAGTCCGACGACTCGATGGCAAAAGCAAGCCGTTTTCTTTTTTCTGTCCGTTTTTTCTGGTGAGGCGCGGCGGCGCGAATGGTGGCATCGAAGGCGATATCGTCCTTCTTTTCACCGGCGGGACGCGCTTTGATATACCGTCCGTGTTTGCGCTCGGTTTTGGTAAGCGAACGCCGTCCCGCCTGTTTGCGGGTGAGTTTATCGAGAGGCGTGTTTAATTTGCGGGGTTGGAACTTCTCTCCCGCTTTTACTTTCTGTCCGCCTTCCCACCAATTCGCCGACGTGTTCGCAAACACATCCTGCGGCATTGGCTCAGGCTTGCCCTCCTGCGGACCTTCCTCGCGCTCATCTTCGAGCTTTAAGTTTTTTTTTCTTCGGTTTTATTCTGCTGAGACTCAGACTCGTCCGCTTCAGACTCATCCGGCATAGACTGCCCCGCCAATTGCTCGATGCGTTCCTGCAATTGCTCGGTCGTCATCTCGGCTTGCTGGAAAGGAGTCCGTTTGATGCGGTGGGGGAGCGCCAGTTCGGCGGCAAGCGCGATATCGTGGTCGTTGATCTTTGTGCGACCTTCAAATGCGGCTTGGGCGCGCGCGGCTTTCAAGATGACCAAGTCGGCGCGGTGACCGTCCACATTGAGAGATGCGGTCAACGCGGCGATGGACAGCAAATCGCGGCTGGTATGTTTAACTTCGCCGACGAGTTCGCGTCCTTTTTCGATTTGGCGCGATAGCTCATCCTCTTTCAGTTTCCACTGCTGACGGAACGACTCCGCGTCTTGTTCGAAACCCAGGTTGCGTTCCATGATCATCACGCGTTCGCGCGCGTCGCGGATGCCGACGATATCCACCGAGAGGGCGAAACGATCTAACAATTGCGGGCGAAGCTCGCCTTCCTCGGGATTCATCGTCCCCACGAGAATGAAGCGGGCGGGGTGTGAGAACGAAATCCCTTCGCGTTCGACCATGTTGGTTCCCATCGCGGCAGAGTCCAGGAGAACATCTACCACGTGATCGTCCAACAAATTGACTTCGTCAATGTAGAGCAAGCCGCGATTCGCGCCGGCGAGCACGCCCGGCTCAAAGTGTCGTTCGCCTTTTTGAATCGCCTGCTCGATATCAAGCGTGCCGACCACGCGGTCTTCGGTGGCGGAAACGGGCAGGTTTACGAACGAGGTTGTGCGCGTGTGCGATGGAATTTTTTTGTTGCCGGCGAACCGTTCCTTACATTCGGTGCACCAGGTGTTGGGCTTGTCGGGGTCGCACCCGAAGCGGCAATCGTCCACTACTTTAACGCTGGGAAGCAGCGCGGCAAGCGAGCGCGACGCGGTGGATTTGGCAGTGCCGCGTTCGCCGCGAATAAGCACGCCGCCGATACGCGTATCTACGGCGTTTAAGATCAGAGCGCGTTTCATGCGCTCCTGTCCTACAATAGCTGTGAAGGGAAAAATAGGTGGCATTAATGTGACTCCGAAGCGTGATTATAACGCGTGTTTGAAAAATTCCCAAACTAAAGCCGGTGAGGTGAATCCGGCGGGAGTTTCTCCGCCATCCCGAATATTTTTTTTCACATGGTTGTCTGGGCGGGTTGTCAACTTGTACATTCACCTGTATAATCCCGCTTACATTTTTATCAACCGGAGTATCAAGTGACAGACGAAAACCAAGCCCTGCCTACCCAAGGGAGCGATCGCAATCCGCAGGGAGAACAAAATCATGCGAACAATCAAACCATGGAATCACTGCTCAATGAGCAGGAATTAAACGTCGACCTGCCACAGGCTGGCGAGATTCGCAAAGGGACAATTGCCAGCATCAGCCCCAGCCAGATTCTCATCAGCATTGGCGCGAAATCTGAGGGTGTGGTCTCCGGTCGAGAATTGGATCAACTCACCCCGGCGGAGATCGAGGCGTTGTCGGTCGGGCAGGAAGTCCATGCGTTCGTGATCAATCCCGAAGACGCGAACGGGAACGTTGTCCTCTCCCTCAAACGCGCGCAGGAACAAATTTCATGGGACGACGTGGAAAAACTTATCACCGACGCGGTGGTGATCGAAACCAAGATCATCGGCTTCAATAAGGGCGGGCTGATCGCGGCTGTGGAAGGCTTGCGCGGATTTCTCCCATCGTCACAGATCGGGGCGTTGCGCCGAAGCCAGATCGCCGGCGAAACACCCGAGCAAAAATATCAGAAGATGGTAGGGCAACCCATCTCCATTCGTGTGATTGAAGTGGACCGAGAACGCCGCCGCCTGATCGTTTCGGAACGCGCGGCCAGCGCCGAATCGCGCCAGTCGTTGAAAGAGCGCGTCATCGACGAATTGCAGGAAGGCCAGGTCTATACCGGGCGCGTGACCAGCCTCGCCAGTTTCGGCGCCTTCATCAACGTCAACGGCGCGGACGGGTTGGTGCATCTTTCAGAACTTTCGTGGGATCATATCGATCACCCGCGCGAAGCGCTCGAAGTTGGGCAGGAAGTGAAAGTGAAGGTGATCAACATCGATCGTGAAAAGAAGCGCATCGGTTTGTCGGTGCGCGCTTTACAAGACGATCCGTGGCGCGCGCGCATCGAAAAGTACAGCGTCGGTCAACTTGTGGAAGGCAAGATCACGCGCCTGACGAAGTTTGGCGCGTTTGCCCGCCTCGACGAAGATGTGGAAGGTCTTATTCACATCTCCGAAATTTCAGAACAGCGCATCGAACACCCGAAGGAAGCGTTGCACGAGGGCGATGTGAAAACCCTGCGCGTCATCCGCATCGACGCCGACCAGCATCGCATTGGCTTGAGCCTTCGCAAAGTGGACTCGGCCGCCTTCGCCGACAAAGATTTCAAAATGCTCGCGGCGGAGTTCGACGCCGAAGATGATGATCCTGCGGGAGATTCACCGTTCGATCCGCCGACCGAATCGACCGAGGAAAAATAAAAGGCAAGCGTCCCGCCCTCGCGGGGCGCTTTTTTGAATGTATGACTCTCATCGTTGACTCTCACCAGGACCTTGCCTGGAACATGCTCACCTTCAAGCGCGATTACACGCGCCCGGTGGCTGAAACGCGCCGCCTCGAAGCGAGCACCCTCATCCCCGAACGCATGGGCGATTGCACGCTCGGATGGCGCGAATACCAACGCGGCAATGTGGCGGTCGTATTCTCGACATTGTTCGCCACCCCCGCGCGAAAAAAAGAAACGTGGGACAGCCTGTGGTATCCCGACTTCGACACCGCTCGCAAACTCTATCGCGACCAGGCGACTGCCTATCGCAAACTTGCGGATTCGCACCCGGACAAATTCCGCCTCATCGCCTCGACGGGCGAACTGGATTCCCATCTTCAACATTGGTCACAGCCCGCGCGTGAAGACGAAGGACCCCCGGTGGGATTGGTGATGCTCATGGAAGGCGCGGAGGGAATTCGCTCTATTAAGGAACTCTCCGAATGGTGGGAACTGGGCTTGCGCATGATCGGTCTTGCCTGGGTGGGAACGCGCTACTGCGGCGGCACCGGCGAACCCGGCGGGCTGACCGACGAAGGGCGCCAGTTGATTTCTGCCATGGCAGATTTTAATTTCATCCTCGACCTGAGTCACATGGACGAAGCCGCCGCGTTGGAGTCTCTCGATCGTTATGAAGGCGCGGTGATGGCAAGTCATTCGAATTGCGCCGCGCTGATGAAAGGGTCAGAGTCAAACCGCCATGTGTCTGATCGCGTCATTGCAGGGTTGATCGAACGCGGCGGCGTGCAGGGGCTCATCCCGTTCAACACCTTTCTCAAGGTAGGTTGGAACCGCAAAACTGCGAGCCGCGAGGAGGTACCGTTGGATGCGTACGTGGCTCACATCGACCATGTGTGCCAGATCGCGGGCAATTCCCTCCATGCGGCAATCGGCTCTGATTTCGACGGCGGCTTTGGCTTGCAGTCGATCCCTGCCGAGTTGGATACCATCGCCGACCTGCAGATGGTGCGCGGCAAGTTGCTTGAGCGCGGCTACACTGAAGCGGACGCGGAAAATATTTTGGGCGGCAATTGGCTGAGATTTTTACGAGAGCATTTGCCGAAATGAACGGCGAACCCGGTTTTCGAGTTTCGCGTTTGCGAATCCGACTCAGCCTAATTCTTATTGGGCTGGGCTTGTTTATTTTTACTGTGGGGGCAAAACCCGGCTGGTTTGGTTGGGATCGTAGTACGGTGGTTGGGTTTATTCAAATTTCCGTTTTTCTCATTGGGTTGGCGATGATCTGTGTGGGCGGGTCTATTGGGCTCATGGCGCTGTGGGGCAGGGAGCAACGGAGTATCGTTGCCGATTTTGGTTTGCGGTTGGTGAGCACGGGTTATGTGATCGCGGTGTTTACGGGCATGGCGGATATTTTCGGATTGGGCACTCAGCCGTTGCCGAACGTCCCGTATTTCGGTCCATGGCAATCGGCGGGAGTGCTCATTGGGCAGGTTATTATCGCGATCGGGTTTCTCATGACCATTCCATACAAGATACAGGATGAAAAAGGCTAGAACCTGCTCAAAAATACCATATACGCGGGGAAAAAAGCCGAGGCGCGGTTGTCAGGTTTCCCGTCGGAAATGAAGCGATTTGATTTTCATCCATTGGGCGCGGGGTATTCGCGTCCAGTGTTTGTCATCTCTGAAGCGTATTGAATCAAAAGAGTCCACCGGTTCAACGATGGACTCTTTTGATTTTATGGGTCTCCCGTCATTAACGGGGAAGAGCTTCACCACGAAGGGCACAAAGTACACAAAGGCAAAAAGGAGCCTAGATTCCTTGCGTTTTCCTTTGTGACCGGCGTGTCCTTTGCGTTTGAAAAAAAGGTTTCCCGTTAAAAACGGTAGCGCCGGTTTTATTTACGGGCGTTATTTGTCTGCGATCACGCTGACCAGCACGGCGCGCGCCATGCGGCGGTAGAGGTAGTCGCCTGTCTTGGCGTTGAACCCTTCGCAGGTGATGAGGGTGAGCCAGGTTTTTTCCTCGTGCTTCATCATTGATGTTGTGTCGGTGGAGGAGATCAATGCCGATTCGCGGATCTCGTAAATGAATACTTGACCGAAGGCGTGGATCTTGACCTGGTCGCCATATTGCAGGTCTTTGAGTTTGTTGAAGGGGCCGGGTTTGTTGGTTTCTGTCCATACGTGACCGGTGAGGACTGAGTTGCCCTGCCAGGTGGGGAATGCCGAGCCGTTGAGCCAGCCGGCATCGCGCGCAAGCCAGGTCACATCCCAGCCGTCTTTTGTCTGTGGGATGCCGACAATGTTCATCTTTACGCCGAGGCGCGGAATTTCGATCCACAGGCTTGTGGCGGTGTAGGCTTTTTCCGCAGGTTGAAGCGGCAGGGTGGTGAGTATGCCTTGCGGGAAGCCCGTGGCTGGCACAGCGCTGCGTTGGTTTGCGGGCGCGCTTCCCCCGCCTCCGCCGCCTGCGCCTCCGCCGATCACTGTGAACCGGATGATCGTATCTACCAGCCCGTCGTTTAATTCAAGGTTGATCAGATTCTCGATGGATGTGGTTCCGCACACGTAGAGTTGATACGTTCCCACGGGAAGCGGGATGCCGCCGTTGATATCGAGCGTGGCAATAAATGGACCGCTTCCGCCGTTGTTTGTGTAGGCGGCGGTATTGATCGTTATGGCTGTATCGTCGGCAACCGCGCCGCCCAGGCATGAAAGCGTATCGAAGGCGGCGTTCACGCCGGCTTCGACCAGCAGGTAATTGACGATGTTGTTCGCCGCGCCTGCCGAGGCGTCATTTTTTACATCTTCGTTGTAGGTGACGGTTAACTGGGTTGGTCCGGTTACGGTGGCGGTGTTTGCCGGTACTGAGGCGGTGACGATGGGTCCCGAGTTGTCGACTGTGTAGGTTTCATCGGTGGCGGGTTCGCCGGCGGGGAGCGCGTTTCCAACAGAATCTGTGATGTTCTGAGCGCCGCTCAAATCGATGCCAACCACGCCGTTGAATCCTGCCAGGTCGCCGCCGGAGACGGTGATGTCATAGACGGAGCCGCTGATGGGTGTGACAAGTGTCACTGTTGCCGTGGTCGTTCCGTTGACCGTGAAATCTGCCGTATCGACATTGAGCATATCTTCGCTAAAGGTGGCCCGGAAGACCAGAACGTCTGCGTTGGTTGGGTTGGTCGCGGGTATTTGACGAGCGAATGAGATGAGCGATGTGCTGGTATTGTCGACTGTGTAGGTTTCATCGGTGGCGGGTTCCCCGGCGGGGAGCGCATTGCCAAGGGAATCGGTGATATCCTGCCCGCCAGCGAGATCAAGCCCGACAACTCCATTGAATCCCGCCAGGTCGCCGCCCGAGACGGTGATATCGTACACACTTCCGCTAATGGGTGTGACGAGCGTGACGGTTGCGGTGGTTGTCCCGTTCACGGCGAAATCGCCGACGCTCACGTTGACAACGGTTTCGTTGAAAGTGGCGCGGAACACGAGCGTATCGGCATTGGTCGGGCTGGTGGCAGGGGTTTGTCGTGTGAAAGATGTGATTGATGGAGCCCCATTGTCAAGCGTATAGGTTTCATCGGTGGCAGGTTCCCCGGCGGGGAGCGCATTGCCAAGGGAATCGGTGATGTTCTGTGCGCCGCTCAAATCGATGCCAACCACGCCGTTGAATCCTGCCAGGTCGCCGCCGGAGACGGTGATATCGTACACACTTCC
>NZ_DBNHEF010000003.1:0-37853 GCF_057138825.1 Candidatus Defluviilinea gracilis | reverse complement strand
GATCGCCAGTTGGCGCGCGTGGAGGTTTCGCGCGACGGCGGCGAGACTTGGGCGCAGGCTGAATTATTGAATCAAACATGCCCGTGGGCATGGGTGTTGTGGAAAGCAAACTTTGAATTGCAACCGGGGAAATATCAACTCGTGGTGCGCGCCGTGGATTCGTCTGCTAATGAACAGCCGCAGGATGTTTCGCAAGTTTGGAATTTCAAGGGGTACATGAATAACGCGTGGCATCGGGTGAATGTTGAGGTGGTGAAATAATTTTAGTTGTTGAAAATTATCTAGCCGCCTGACACTTTTACTTTTTAGAGTGCCCGTTGGTCGAGTAGTGGCGCGTGATCTTCGCGCCACGTATCGAGACCAACAGCGAGTGAAAACATCCAAAAATGAATTGATGTTCTGGCATTGGTGGTCTCGATACGTCCTTCGTCTCCGCTCCGCTTCGCTCAGGACTACTCGACCACCGAGTTGGGTTTTAACCACAATACTTGATATGGCTCAAGCGTTATGTTTGAAATTTGTATCTCGTGACCTGTGACAAGATCGTTCGCCGATTTGTAATTTGTCGTGAAAGAAATTTTCTTTTCGCTCACATTATGCAAACACAACACACGAGACTTTTCATCGGGCGAGATGCGTTCGACGGCGAAGACAGAGGGATGAGGGTTCAAGACTGTCTGCGTCCCATGCGGATGGAACGCGGTGGAACTGCTTCTGGCTTTTAGCAATTGACTGTATCGCTTGAAAACTTTGAAGCGCAGTGAGTTTTCGTCCGCCAGTTGATCCTGCAATTCATCGAACTGACCTTTCTCGCGGTTGATGGTGCGGTTGCGTCCCGTCTGTTTGACGCCTTCCGTCCAGCCGCGCGAGCCGAAGAGGCTGTGGAAGTAAATGCCTGGCACACCGACGAGGGAGAGCATGATGGCTTGTGCGGCGATAAAGCGGTTGAGTTGTAGATCCAATGTTTCTGCTTTCATCGCCGTCCTCGGCGATGAGGTCGCTGCCATCCCCGCCGCCGAGAACGGCGGCTGGAGCATATTTGGGTTGGACAGCGCATCAAAATAATTGATATTCATCTCGTAGGGACTTTGCGTACCGTCCGCGTTGTGTTTGTAGGAGATCAAGCCGCCGTGTTCGAGTGTTTTGTTCACCAACAAGTTAATCTGTTCATCTGAAAGAATGCCGCGGGCGGGATTCACTCCGATGCCATCGTGAGAGGCGAGGAAGTTGAAAAAGGTGGTTTGGTTGGAGGGCAGAGTTAATGTCCTTGCCCAATTGGATAAAGTTCGCGCGTCGCCTGTGTGGAAGGCGTGCAGTGTCAACGGCGGCAGGGCAAAGTTGTAGACGAGTTGCGCTTCGTTCGTGCCATCACCGAAATAGGAGATGTTATCCACGTGCGGGACGTTCGTCTCGGTGATGAGATGCACGTGCGGCGCGACCTCGTTCAACGCGGCGCGTAAAAATTGGACAACGGCGTGAGTTTGAGGCAGGTGGATACAGGTCGTGCCAATCTCCTTCCACAGGTAGGCAATCGCGTCGAGGCGGATAAAGTCCGCGCCGCGTTCGGCATAGAGCAGGAGGATGTCGAGGATTTCGAGCAGGACTTCGGGATCTTTGAAGTTGAGGTCAATCTGGTCGGCGCTGAAGGTCGTCCACACTTTTTTCTCGCCCGATGGAGTTTGAAACGACGTGAGCAACGGCAACGCGCGCGGACGCACAACTTTTGAAAGGTCAGGCTCGCCTGCGACGGCGATGAAGTACTCTTTGTAACGCGGATCGTCCTGTAAAAATTTTTGGAACCATTCGCTTTCGGAGGAGATGTGATTGATCACCGCATCGAACATCAAGCGGAAGTTTTGCATTGCTGAGACATCGTCCCAGTTGCCGAGGGCGGGATCAATCTGGCGATAGTCCACGACCGAGAAGCCGTCGTCGGAGGTCCACGGGTAGAACGGCAGGATGTGAATCCCGCTGACGACATCGGTCAAGTATGTGTCGCAAAATTTTTTGAGAGTTTGAAGCGGCTTCGCATTCGGCTCTTGCACTTGATCGCCGTAGAGGATGAGGAGCGAGTCGCGCTGGCTGAGTCCGCCGTCCCGTGGGGAGAGGCGGGCGCGATGGTCGGAGAGAATCGTCTGCACTCGATCCAGAAGTCGGGAAGCATGATCTTCTCCGTAAAGAAAAGCGAGATGACGCAATAGAATATTTGACATGTTGATTGATTCAATTCATTCCCGCCTATGATGATTTCGTTCTGAAATTTTTATACCACAAGTTTTGTCGACCTGGGTTAAATCTTCCTATGCGGACGATGAACAACTTCTGATACAAAGATCCCGGCGAAAAAATAGGGACGCGGATTTTTTTGAATCGGCGTCCTTGTCTATTCAGAGGGAGTCTATTTCACTAGTTCGTAAAAGAAATGAACCAGCGCCGTCATGCCTTTTCTCCAGGTAGGCAGGTGAAGTTTTTCGTTGGGCCCGTGGAAGTTATCGTCGAAGAGCGAGAAGCCGGTCAGGACCGAATCGATGCCGAGCGTGTTTTTGAACATCAACACGGCGCCGATGCCGCCGCCCACGCGTTGAAAGATCGGCTCGCGGTTGAACGCGGTGTTCAGCGCAGACTTCATCGCAAGCGCCGGGGGCGATTTGCGATCGACGATGATGCCGGGACCGCTCATGCGGAATTGCAAATTCCATGTCACGGTGGGAGGCGCGTGAGTCTCCAGATATTTTCTGAACTGTTGATTCACGTCCTCGGCGGATTGATCCGGCACAAGCCGGAATGAGAAATGCGCCGAGGCGCTCGCAGGGATGGCGGACTTGGGCTGCCCCGCCGTGAACATCACCACGTCCATCGTGGGGCGCGCGCCGACCCGCTCCGCGGGGATAAACTCCGGTTCGCCCCACAAAGCGGGCGCGCCGGAATGTTTCAGGAAAAATCCTTCGTCGAAGGGAAGCGCCGCCAATTCGGCGTGTTCTTCTTCGTCGATGACGCGCGCTTTATCGTAGAAGCCGGGCAATGTGACATGCCCATGCTCGTCGTGCAAGCCCGCGATCAACTTGCTCAACACGTGGATCGGATTCTGGATCACGCCGCCATATTCGCCGGAGTGTAAATCTTGCGCGGGTCCGTGAATGGTCAGCCTGAAGCCCGCGCCGCCGCGCAACGAATAACAGATCGAGGGCGTGTCCGCGTCGGGCATTCCGCCGGCGTCGGTGTTGAGCGAAAAATCGCTTTTCAATTTTTCACGATGCTGAGTCAAAAATTTATTCAGATGCGCCGAACCGATCTCCTCTTCGCCTTCCAGTAAAAACTTGATATTGAGAGGCAGTCCCCCGGTTTTGATGATCGCTTCCACAGCGTTGACCGACGCCAAGGTCTGCCCTTTCATATCGGATGCGCCGCGCGCGTACAGATTCTCGTTCCGAATCTCCGGCTCGAACGGTTGGCTCTTCCAATCTGCCAGCGGTTCGGGCGATTGCACGTCGTAATGTCCGTAGACCAGCACAGTGGGAGCCGCCGCGCCGCCGCCCAGCCACTCGCCGTAGACGACGGGATGTCCGGCGGTGGGCATGATCTCCACATGGTTCGCGCCCAGCGCGCGGAGTTTGTCCGCGAGCCAGCGCGCGGCGCGGTCGATATCCGCTTGATGAGCGGGGTCGTGCGAAATGGACGGGATGCGCAGAAATTCGATCAGTTCGTTTTGAAAGCGTTCCTGATTGTCTGCGAGATAGGTCAATGCGGTGTGCGACATTGGTTTCTCCTGTGCGTTCTCACCTGATCTGAAACGTCCCGAAGGTTCTCTTGAAAGAGCCTGCTTGCATCACAAAACTTTCGAGACGGCGCGCGACTTCAGTATAAGTGATCTGTTATGAAGTATAACCCCGTTGAATCAAAATCCCCTCTCTTGGATGGAGAGGGGATTGTTTGTCTATCTGCAAATCATGCGCGGTAACAAAACGTTGAGGAACAGTCTCTTAGAATGACGCGATTCCGACTTCTTCATTACGCGGGAACCGCTTCCAACACTTCTCCCTGCTGGGCGAACTGACTCATATACAGGTTGTGATAGAAGCCTTGCGCGGCGAGCAGTTCTTCGTGCGTGCCTTGTTCCACGATGTCGCCGTGATCCATCACGAGGATCAAGTCCGCGTTGCGGATGGTGGAGAGGCGGTGCGCGATGACGAAACTGGTGCGGTTCTTCATCAGCGCGTCCATGGCGCGTTGGATGAGGACTTCGGTTCGAGTATCCACGCTGGAGGTTGCTTCGTCCAAAATGAGTATTTTCGGATCTGCCAGGAACGCGCGCGCGATGGTGAGCAGTTGCATTTGTCCTTGCGAGATGTTGGAGGTCTCTTCGTTCAAGACCATGTTATAGCCATCCGGCAGGGTGTGGACGAAATGATCCACGTGCGCCATTTGCGCGGCGGCGATCACTTCCGCATCGGTCGCGTCGGGGCGCCCATAGCGGATATTTTCCATGATGGGTCCGTTGTACAGCCACGTGTCTTGCAACACCATACCGAACATCTTGCGCAGGTCGTGGCGGGTGTAGTCGCGGATGTCATGCCCGTCCACGAGGATGGAGCCGCTGTTCACATCGTAGAAGCGCATCAGTAGCTTGACCATGGTGGTCTTGCCCGCGCCGGTCGGTCCCACGATGGCGACCTTTTTGCCCGGCTTCGCTTCCGCCGAGAAATCGTTGATGATGATCTTATCCGGGCTATAGCCGAAGCGGACATCTTTGAACTCCACGCGACCGGTCACATTCGCCAGCGCGACGGGGCTTTGGGTGTCGGGAATTTCTTCCTCTTCCGCGAGAAACTCGAAGACGCGCTCCGCCGCCGCCGCAGTCTGTTGCAGGACGTTGGAGATGTTCGCCAGTTGGGTGATCGGTTGCGTGAACGAGCGGACGTATTGAATGAACGCCTGAATATCACCGACGGCGATGGTCTTCTTGATGACGAGGTAGCCGCCAAGGATGGAGACCGCCACGTAGCCGAGGTTGCCGATGAACATCATGATCGGCATCATCATCCCGGAGAGGAACTGCGCCTTCCACGCCACGTCGAATAATTTATCGTTCGATTTATCGAACGTCTTGACGCTTTCCTCTTCGCCGTTGAAGGCTTTCATCACGATGTGACCGCCGTACATTTCTTCCACGTGACCGTTGACGTTGCCGAGATAATCCTGCTGTTCTTTGAAATATTTCTGCGATTGGCGCACGATCACGCTGACCACGATCCCCGAAAGCGGGATGACGATCAACGCCGCCAGAGTCATCAGCCAGCTGATCGAAAGCATCATGATCAACACGCCGACGACGGTGACGAACGAGGTGATGAGCTGGGTCAGGCTTTGGCTCAACGTCTGGTTGACCGTATCAACGTCGTTGGTGATGCGCGAAAGCACTTCGCCGTGCGTGGTGCGGTCGAAATATTTCAGCGGCATACGGTTCATCTTCTCCGAGATGTCGCGGCGGAAACGATAGGCGATGTTGGTCGAAACGTCCGCCATGATCCAGCCTTGAATGTAGGCGAAGAGCGAAGAGATCAAATACAAGCCGAGGGCAATGAGGATGATCCGCCCGATGTAGTCGAAGTCGATCGAGCCGGTGTTATTCAATTGCGCCATCACGCCTTCGAATAGTTTGGTGGTGGCGTTGCCAAGGATCTTCGGTCCCGCAATATTGGAAGCGGTGGAGGCAATGGCGAAGAGAAAGACGACGATGACCGCGCCGCGATACGTGCTCATATATGCGAGCAGTTTGCGCATCGTGCCTTTGAAGTCGCGGGCTTTTGAAACGGGCGCGCCCACCATGCCGTGCGGGTTCGGCATCATCGAGCGGTTTTGTTGTCCGCCGGGTCTGTTCATCATGCTAATTCCTCCTGAGTCAATTGCGAGGTCGCAATCTCTCGGTATGTTTCACTGGTTTCCATTAACTCTTTATGCGTGCCTTTGCCCACGATGCGTCCTTCATCCAGCACGATGATCTGTTCGGCGTTCTTGATGGTGGAGACGCGCTGGGTGACGATCAGCAATGCGCTGTCGGCGGAGTAGGTTTTGAACGCGCGTCTCAGCGCCGCGTCGGTTTTGAAATCGAGCGCGGAGAAACTATCGTCGAGGATATAGATCGGCGGCTTCTTGACCAATGCGCGGGCGATGGAGAGTCGTTGTTTCTGCCCGCCGGAGACGTTCGCGCCGCCTTGCGAAATTTCCGCGGCGATGCCCTGCGGTGTCGAATCCACAAACTCTTTGGCTTGCGCCGCTTCGATCGCGGCATTCAGCGTTTGCGGGCTGGCATCCTTATCGGCATAGCGCAGGTTGCTCTCGATGGTGCCGGAGAAGAGCGCGCTCTTTTGCGGGACGTAGCCGATCTTCTCGCGCAGGTCGTGCTGGGTCACCTCGCGGATGTCTGTGCCGTCCACCAGAATCGCGCCGCCCGTCACTTCGTGGAAGCGCGGCAACAGGTTGATGATGGTGGACTTGCCCGAACCGGTCGAGCCGATGAAGGCGGTCATCTCGCCGGGCTTGGCGGTGAAACTTATATCGCGCAGGACATCTTCGTCCGCGCCAGGATAGCGGAAAGACACATTGCGGAACTCCACCTCGCCTTTGAACGGCGCGGGGAATTTCTTCGGTTCTTTCGGATCGGTGATATGAATCTCCGTGGCAAGCACTTCCGCAATCCGGTCGGCAGAGACCGAGGCGCGCGGCAGGATGAAGAACAACATGGACATCATCAAGAACGCGAACATGATCTGCATCCCATATTGCATAAAGGCGATCATGTCTCCCACTTGAATGTTGGCGGCGGCGACTTGTTTCGCGCCGAACCACGTCACCGAGACCACCAGCAGGTTCATCACGAACATCATCACCGGCATCATGATCACCATCAAGCGGTTGATGTATAAACTCACGGCGGTCAGGTCCGCATTGGCTTTCTCGAAGCGCTTCTCTTCAAACTTCTGCATGTTGAACGCGCGGATGACCATCATGCCCGAGAGATTCTCGCGCGAGACAAGGTTGAGGCGGTCTACCAGTTTTTGAATGATGCGGAACTTCGGCAGGGCGAACGTCATCACGGTGGCGATCAGGCTCACCAGGATCAAGACCGCTACGATGATCAACCACGCGAGCGGCGAATCCTGCGAAAGCACTTTGATGATGCCGCCGATGCCGATCAACGGCGCGTAGAAGATCATACGGATCATGAACATCATCACGGTTTGGATCTGCGTGATGTCGTTGGTGGAGCGCGTGATCAACGATGCGGTGGAAAATTTTTCGAATTCGGAACTGGAGAACGATTCCACTTTTTGGAAGGTGAAGCGGCGCAGGTCGCGCGCCAGTCCAGCCGCGATGCGAGCGGAAAGAAAACCTACCGTGATGGTACACATAGCCGAGAGGAGCGTCAGCAGTAACATCCAACCGCCCACCGCAAGCACATAATCGTTTTGCAGTTTGGCGGTATCCATACCCAGCGCTTCATATTCCGCTTTGACCGCGCCGACAGACGCCTGCACGATCATGCTCTCGCCCAACGCTTCAAACTTCGAGTTGACTGAGTCTTGAATCTTCGAGCGTTGCTCCGCTGGAAGTTTTTCCAGCATGGTGAAGAGGTCTGTGCCGGGCGGAAGTTTGCTCAGGTCGAAGCCGCCGAACGCTTCTCCCATTTCTGCCGCCTTCGCCGGGTCGGCAACCGCTCCTTCGATTCCGGCAACGGTCAATAACGCCTTGCCCATGATGGGGTTGAGGCGTTCGATTTCCGCTTTGTCAACTTTGTTCAACACATAAATGGACTCGTTTTCCAACGCGGGATATTTTTTGACGAGGGCAACGTAGTCGGCGGAGTTTTTGTCCACCAGTGTGTAATCCGCGAGGACGGAGGTTTTCTCCTCGTCGCTCAAAAACACGACGACGCGGTTCATCTCGCTTTGGCGGATCGCCGCCGGCACGGCATTTTCGATTCCGCTTTGCTGGATGCCGGTGTTGACGATGCGCGATAGATAATCCGGCAGGGCGAGATCGAAATTCGCCTGCACGAACAACAGCGCGATGGAAACGAACAACGCCCAGCGATAAGGTTTTAGATACTTTGCTAATTTCAACATGAATGCTCCTGATTCTTGGAAAGGGTTTCGCGTGCAGAGAAATAGAGAGTGGAAAGTAGAGAGTCTATGGCTTGCTGATGAATTGGGTGTGAAACAGTTTGGGAACTATGCGGGAGTCTGGACTGCGTCCGCTTCCAGTTCTTGTACGGCTTTAGTCATCAACTCGAGCGCCTCGCTGACCTTGGCGCGCTCCGCGGCGGATAATTTCCCCGCAAGATCATCCACCCAATGGTAACGCTCCTGCCCGCCGCGTCGGACAATCTCACGGCCTTTATCGGTGAGATTCAGCAGTTTGGCGCGGCGATCCTTCGGGTCTTCCTCGCGTTGGACAAAACCGTTCTGCACGAGTTTATCCACCAACTGGCTGGCGGCGGCGGCAGTGATCTCGAAGCGCTCGCTCACTTCCGACATGCCAAACGCGCCCCTGTGATGCAACTGCATCAGGATACTGAACTGCGGCATCGAAAGCCCGCACGATTTGGCGAACTGCTTCCAGCCGCTCATCGAACGGTGCATGAACACATCCATCCACGCGCGCACGGCTTGGTCGAATTGGGGAGATTTGGTCATAGTTAAGCCTTCTTTTTAGTTAAGCGTGCTTAACATTATGCCTAAATTAAGTTTTTGTCAAGAGGGAGAAAGTCGGAAATTGGCGGGAACCATACGGCGCAAAATAAAAAGCGCGGAGCGTTCGCTTCTCCGCGCTTTCATCTTTTTGACAAAACAGTCAAACTACACCGCGATATATTCCTTCAAATTATGTTCCACCGCATACGCCGCGGCTTCGGCGCGGTTATTCACATTTAACTTCGAGAGAATAGATGAAACATAATTCCGCACCGTGCCTTCGCCTAAAAACAATTGCTTGGCGATCTCGCGGTTCGTGCGCCCCTCCGAAACCAGCAACAGCACATGCTTCTCCTGCTGGCTTAAATGCGAAAAAGCCGAAGCCTCCTCGTTCTTCACCGCGCGCCGCACTTCCTGAAAGACTCGCTGAGTCACCGCTGGGTCGAGCAGCGCCTCGCCGCGTCCCACCGCTTCGAGCGCCTTCACCAGGTCGTCGCTCCCGATCTGCTTCAACACATACCCCGAAGCCCCGGCGCGGATCGCCGAAAACAACATCTCATCCTCGGCATACGAAGTGAGCATGATCACCTTGATCTTCGGGTGTTTCGTCACGATCTGTTCGCAGGCTTCGATCCCCGACGTGCCCGGCAGGCGGATATCCATCACCACCACGTCCGGCTTCAGCAAATCCGTTTTTTGGATGGCTTCGCGCGCCGACCCCGCCTCCCCCACCACATCGAACTGCTGATGCCGCTCCAACAGCGAGCGCAACCCGACCCGCACCACTTCATGATCGTCCACGAGCAAAACGCGTTGTTTGATGGGTCCCTTTGGCATGGCTGAATTTTACCCCAAGATGACAAACCGCTTCAACCCGACGGGGAAATTGATTCCCGCTCTGAAGCGTTTTCTCCCTTTTGGGTTTATCCCCTTAAAAAGCAGGGAATGGCGATAAAGGCATGTAAAACCACAGAACGCGCAGAGATTTTGAGATCTTCTCTCAATGGACTCGGCGATCTCTGTGGCGAAGAAAACTTCTACACACCGGTTTCGCCACTCCCTAAAAGCATAGAGCGAGACGTTTTGCGCGTCTCGCTCTACAAAATTTACTTCGCCTTCACGGTGATCGTCTTCGGCTTCACCTCTTCCGCCTTCGGCAGGGTGATGGTGAGGATGCCGTTCTCGAACTCGGCTTTTGCCTTGTCGGAGATCACATCCGTCGGGAGGGCGAGCGCGCGCTCGAACGAGCCCCAGCGTTGTTCGCGGATATGCCAGGCTTTATCGTTCTTCTCCTCCTCGTGCCTCATCTCGCCGCGCAGGGTGAGGATCTCGCCGGTGATGTTGATCTGCACTTCTTCGGCTTTGAAGCCGGGGAGCGAAGCCTTCACGACCACATCGTCGTCGGTTTGGTACATGTCGACCGCAGGCACAGACCAGCCGTCCCTGAGGGTGAGCGGGCGTGTGTACGCGTCATCGAACAAGTGACTCATCGCCTCGCGCAGGGTCATCATTTCACGAGCAGGTTCCCATCGAATTAAGTTTGACATGGTAATCATCCTTTCTGGTTGGTTGAATTATCTGCCCCAACTATAAAAAGCCCGCGTTAGATTCACGCAGGCTTTTTGTCAATGATTCGTATGAGATTATCGTACAAGGTGAAATTTATTTGATCCGTTCATGGAATGCGAGACGCTTCGCAGTCTCGCGTTACGCTTTTTGCCGCTTGTAATCCACAAAGCGATAGCCGACGCCGCGCTCCGTGAGAATGTACTTCGGGTTGGCGGGGTCTTTCTCGAGTTTTTGGCGAAGATAATTGATGTAGAGGCGGACGTAATGCGGCTCGTCGCGGTATTCATAGCCCCACACTTTAACGAGGATTTGATCGTGCGTGACGACCCAGCCCGCGTTCTGCACGAGGTGATAGAGCAAACGATATTCCGTCGGGCGGAGTTTGACGAGTTTGCCTTCGAGCCACACTTCGCGGCGGTCGAAATCGATTTTGAGGCGGTCGTCCACTTCGATGATGTCGTGCATCGAGCCGCTCGCGCCCTCCGTGCGGCGGATGACCGCTTTGACGCGGCTAACCATCTCGCGCGGGCTGAACGGCTTGGTGATGTAATCGTCAGCGCCGAGTTCGAGTCCGCGCACGCGGTCGTCTTCCTCGCCCTTTGCGGTGAGCATGATCACCGGCACAGTATTACCGCCCTCGCGGATGGTTTCGAGAACATCAAAACCGTCAATATCGGGCATCATAACGTCGAGCAGGATCAGGTCGGGGGTCGCGTCGCGCAGTTTCTGGAGCGCTTGTTTTCCGTTGAAGGCTTCCACCACTTGAAAACCGTCGTGTTCCAGATTCATGCGGATAAAACGCACCATGCGCTCCTCGTCGTCCACGATGAGGATGCGCCGGCGGTCAAACTCGTCAGGCATGTTATTCCCTCACAAAACCAATGAGGCTATCTTCTTCTTCGTTTGCAAGCACCTCGATTAAGACCACATGACTCAACGACCAGATCACTTTCACCACGTTGTGCTCAAGGTAGTGAATATCCTTGCCATCGCGCAACCGCGGATTGCTGACCGTGATGATCGTATCGGCGGCTTTGGGCAGTTCTTCCACTTCGCCAAGCACCGAGGCTTCACCGGGGATATGCAAGATAACCGAGAATGCCATTCGTTCAAAATCCTAGATATTTCGCAGAAGAATCTGTATCTTCAATTTTCCCAATGCAACGATATCGCCGTGGCTGAGTCGCTCTTCGGTATGCGGGGTGAGACGACGCCCATTCAAATAGGTTCCATTTGAAGAGCCGAGGTCCATCACGACTACATTGCTCTCATCGCGCTTCACTACGGCATGCAGGCGCGAAACGCCTGAAGCATATGCCTGATAAGCGGTCAGATCGATATCCGGCATAATGGGCTGTCCCTCGCTCAGACGGCCCAGAGTAAATTCGTTGCGCGACGCGAGCGGCATGATCTTGCCGCTGTCCATTAAATGCAGGGATAACCAACTGTTGGCAGGGGTCGCTTCCGCTTCGGGACGGGGAGCCTGATTCCTCAAATCCTCCGAGATTTGATCCTCGGTAATTGCCTGAGTGACGAGCGTTTCAACTCCGTCGAGTTGTTCGCCGCACTCCGCACAAAACACGGATCCATTGGTGTTTTCGTGCTGGCAATTGGGGCAAATGATCATTGGGCAAGCTCCTTTTTCGGCGGCGCAAGAAATAACATACGAGTTCCATATTTCATTCGTTTACTCCCCTCCTCCGAGAGGGAACGATTTTTCTTGATCGAATCCGCTTCGAACATCACCGTCTGCGCAAGACTGCGCTCGCCCTGCGTGAGCAGGTTGGTGGCGAGCCGTTCAAGGTGGCGCGCGGCTTTTTCGACGTTGCCTTTCTTAAGTTCCTCGCGCGCCTGCTCTTGCATCTGATACAGCATCAGTCGCGATAATGCCTGTTGAATTTCCGCCGGCGGCGCGCCGGAATTTGATGGGTCCGACACGGGCATCTGTAGACGCAAACGCAAGGATGGAACGGGAAACGGATGCGAAGTAATGGCTACTTTAAGCGAGGCTTCCATGAAGGTCAACTCGCCTGATTGTACCTCTGTTGGCTGGATTATATACTCAAAAATCACCCGAGTGGAAGTATCTTGCAATATTGGTCCAAGCCGGATTTTCCCTTCGTTCAGCGGGACAGGAGCCGGATCTGGCTGAATTCGGAACACCCGGCTGAGTTCCACTCCTGTGATCGGTTTAAACTCCAACGCGGCGTCCTCGGCATAGGTTTGGATCAGCGCGTCAAATTTTTCGAGGAGCAGGCGGTTGATATCGCGCGGTTCGACAATCAGGTTGGTGCTTCCCCCGGCGCGCGTGGAAATGGCGTCGAGGAAGATATCGTTCCATTCACTCCCAATACCCAAGCAACTAATGCCCACGCCTTGTTCGGCAAGTTTGGCGGCGAGTTCCAGGCTTTGTTGCTCATCGCCATAGGTGCGGCCATCGGTAAGCAGGATGAGATGATTGATTCGTTTCGGATCGAGACTCCGCATGATCTCCCGCGCGCCCGCCTCAAGTCCATGATAGATTTCGGTTCCGCCGGCCGGCTGAATCATCTGCACTCGCGATTCGAGGCGCGCGCGGTCCAAATGATAGGCGGCTGGAATCACAACCTCAGCGCGGTCGCTGAATGTGACAACGCTCAGAATATCTTGCGGGCGCAAATTGCGAAGAACCTGGATAGCGGTGGCTTTGACCGTGTCCATTTTTGCCCCTTGCATGGAAGTGGAACGGTCGATCACCAGCGAAACATTCAACGGGGAAGACGAAGCTCGGCGCGTTTCCTGCGGAGCGTCAAGATCGAGCATCGCGTAGAGCATTTGCGGCTCATTGATCTTCCCAAGGTTGCGGCGGCTGTAAATTATTTTATGTTCGTATGGGAGCGACGGTGTCTGCGGCGCAGGAGGCAGGGTGGCATCGTACTGAGCGCGGCGGGTGGAGTTCGAGAGGGTTTCGTATGCCTGCTGAACGTTGAGGAAGATTTCTGTTTCCCCGGCAACTTTGTTTTTGTCCGGGTGAAGCTTCTGCGCCGACTCAAAATATGCGCGTTTTATCTCTTCCGGCGTGGCATCCCGGGAAAGCCCAAGCAGGTCATAATAATCCCGTAGATGGTCCGACATAATTACCCAATGAGTTGGGCAAGGACAACGCTAATGTTGTCCGGTCCGCCGGCGGCATTGGCGGCAGAAACGAGATTTTGGCAGGCGCGCTGAAGGCTGGGCGCATCCACCACCGAACGGACAATATCCTGCTCGGCAACCACGCCCCATAGCCCGTCACTGCAGATCATCAAGTAACCGGGTTGCGGAAAGGCAATCGTGAAGATATCCGGGTCGAGCAACTCACCCTGCCCCAAGGCGCGATAGAGCACATTACGATGCGGATAATTCACCGCTTCTTCCGGCGTGATGTGTCCCAACTCCTCCAACCGCTTGACCAGCGAATGGTCGCGGGTAATCGGGTCGATACGCCCATCCGGGAAGACGAAATATGCCCGGCTATCGCCCACATGCGCGACAGTGACCTGTTGCCCGATCACCAACGCGGCGGTGAGGGTGGTGCCGCTACCCGGCGCTTCCCGTTGGATGATCCGTTGCGCGTCTCGAACCGCCTCGAGCATGATCTCCTGGAATGATTCATCCATGGTGTCGGTTTTCACTTGAAACAGATATGGATGAAATTTCTTCAAAATATGCCCAGCCACTGCGCGGATCGCGGCATTGCTCGCCACCTCGCCAAACTGATGCCCGCCCATACCATCTGCCACAATATACAAACCGAACGGAAGATTACCGGAATTCCCCGCCATGGTTGCGGTCAGCGCCAGTAAACTATCTTCGTTCAGTTCGCGCTGTTTCCCTACCGATTGCCCGCAACTGGCGATCAACTGCTGAAGATCGAAGTGGGGATTCTGGTTGTTCACGATCGCCTGAATTTGTTCTTCGGTCAGGGGCGCGGTTTGGGTTACATCCTGGATTTTCTCAGGAGGCGCTTTTCTTCCAAATAACCAGTCGAAAAAATTTTTCAGCACAAAGACTCCTTGTCATGCAAGCAGGGCATACACTTGATGATCGGTGGAACCAACATAAACGATATCATCGTACACAAGAGGCGAACCTGTGATCGCTCCCTGCGTTCCGAACTTCCAACGCAGGCGGCCCGTGCGGTATTCGAGGCAGTATAGGTTTCCATCGACAGATCCGCAATACAAAGAATCTTTATAGATCACCGGCGAGCCGTTCACCTGGTGTTCCGTGCGATATCTCCAAACCTCTTTGGAATTTCTCACGTCGACAGCATAGATAAACCCATCCGCCGCGCCGACGAACACAAAATCATCGATGATACATGGCGTGCTAATAGACGCCTTGCCCAGCCGAAAACGCCAGAGGGGCCAGCCGTTCTTGGGGTCGAGCGCATATAACGTGCCATCGACGGAGGTAAAGTAAAGCGTATTCGCCGACCCGACCGTGGACGAGGTAATTGCCCGCTTGGCATGGAAGCGCCATTTTAACTCGCCGCGATAATCTATCGCGTAATAATCGCCGGTCTCACACCCGGTATACACAAGATCATTCATCACAAATGGCGTGGAGCGGATCGCGTCGGCGGCTTCGAACCGCCACGAAATCCTGCCCGTATTCAGGTTCACTGCGTGCAAATACCCGTCATCGGAACCGATAAAAGCGTGTCCTTCGGCAATGCGCGGCGAAGATCGAATAGGACCTTCCGTGTAATACGTCCACACCACCTTGCCCGAGCGCGCGCTCACCACATGCAAGCGTTTATCTTCGGAACCAAAATAAATATTCCCATCATACAATGCCGGGCGCGAAACAATGCCGCCGTCGGCCGGATATTTCCATTGGAATTTTCCGTCGGCCGCGTTGAGCGCATAGAGATTGTTATCGTACGACCCAATATACAACGCGCCCTGATGAATTGCCGGCGTGCCGCGCACTTCATCTTCGCACTTGAACGCCCACAGGGGTTTGATCCCGCCTGCCGTCGCAATGGGAGTGGTCTGCGTCTTCATGCGCCCTAATGCGCCGGTCTTCTTTGCCACGCCCAACAAGGCTTGCTTCATATCGACCGCGGTGGGAAAACGACTTTCCGGGTTGTATTCCAACGCGCGGTTAACGACCGCTTCCAACTCGAGCGAAATAGACGTATTGATGCGCCGCAGTGGGCGTTCGGCAAATGAAAAGGGAGGCTCGAGGCGCGGGTCGCGTCGGGTAAGGGCGTGGTGAATTGTCGCGCCTAAAGCGTAGATATCCGCCGAGGGGGTGGCTTCGCCGCGATATTGCTCGGGAGGCGAATATCCCTCCGTGCCGATCATCGTCCCTTTGATCCCGGTTTGGAATGTTTTAGCGATGCCGAAATCGACGAGCACTACATCGCCGTTGCTGTTGATCATCACGTTGGAGGGCTTCATATCGCGGAAGATGATCGGGTCGGGTTTGTGACGATGCAGGTACTCCAGCACATCGCACAACTCGACCGCCCAGCCCAACACTTGTTCCTCCGGCAGGAACCCATTGGTATCGCTGATGATCGCCTCCATATCCTTGCCGTGAATAAAATCAAGGACAAGGTATGAGCGGCTATCGAGAGAAAAATAATCGTTGATCCGCGGGATGGAGGGATGGTTGAGCGTGGCAAGCAGGTTCGCCTCGCGCTCAAAATTTTGAACGATCGTCTGCCGCACAAGCGGGTCGGGCGCGGAGTTGATCATCTCCTTCACCGCCACAAGTTTGGTCACGTTGGGGAAGTGCATATCGCGCGCGCGATACACCGAACCCATGCCGCCCACGCCAATCACATCTTGAATCGAATAACGATTGGCAAGCGTTACGCCAGCCACAAGTTGACGCGGAGCGGATGAACTCTTGCCACCCCGATCATCGGATAACTCAGGAAATATTCTAGTTTCCAGAACCGGTCTCCTAGGTTGGCAAATTATAGTTTGCCACGCTTCGTTTGACAACTACCCAAACGCGTATACTTTCAAATTCGTAGATTGTCATTTTGCCTTGCAGACTTGCCCATTCTGCGGCACAATACCGCTTGTGAAAATCCTCGCCGTCAGCGATGAAGTGATCGAACGTTTGTATAACCTGTGCGCGAGCGGTCAGTTCAAGGAGGTGGAACTCATCGCAGGGTGCGGCGACCTGCCCTACACCTACCTCGAAAACATCGTTAGCATGCTGAACGTTCCCCTGTTCTATGTACCGGGCAACCATGACCCCGCATTCAGCCCGACGAATCCGCTCGCCCATGCGGAAGGCGGCTCAAACATCGACTTAAAACTGGTCCGCCATAAACGCTTTTTGATCGGCGGCTTCGGCGGCTCCATCCGCTACCGTCCGGATGGCGTAAACCAATATAGTCAGGCAGAAGCGTATTTCAGAGCCTGGCGCCTGCTCCCCGCTTTGCTGGTTAACCGCGTAAAATTCGGGCGCGCGCTCGACCTCCTCATCACGCACTCGCCTCCTTACGGCATCCACGATGAGGAATCACAGGCGCATCGCGGCATCCACGCCATCAACTGGCTTCTCCAGATTGCCAAGCCGCGCTATCACCTTCACGGTCATACCCATTTCCAACGACGCAACCTTTCACCCTCTGAAACGAGGCGCGGGTTGACAACGATCATGAATATCTTTCCTTACAAAATAGTGGAAGTAAATCACTAACTCACCTTACGCAGAACGTCGCGCAGGCGTTACCCTGAGTTTGTCGAAGGGCTTGGTTGGACGAACCATGCTTCTAAGAAAACCTGCGGGACGGCGCGCAACATCAATCACGAACACAAACCATGCCTGATCCACTGAACGATAAAACACAAGCCGATTTTCAACGGGCGCGCTTCAAAGCGTTCATGCACCGCGTCTGGGATTCGCTCTCCGGTCACCGTACGACACTGCTATCGTATGAAGACATCAAAGAGAAGCTTCATATCGGCGGTCCCATTTACCGCGGCGTGCAAACTGTGCGCGTCGACCAGATCGCCGGAAGCCTGAACCGGTATCATGAATTTGACCGCGTGTTCATGCCCGCCTCCAGTTCCCTTGCCGCGCGCTGGCAGAGCGTCAACCGCGCGTTTTACGAAGATGTGAGCCTGCCGCCTGTTGTGTTATACAAAGTGGGACAGGTGTACTTTGTTGTCGACGGTCATCACCGGGTTTCGGTGGCGCGCGAACAAAATCAATTGTTTATCGACGCGGAGGTGCGCGAATGCTCGACGCGCGTTAACCTTACACCGGATATCCGCCCGGAAGACCTGGAGATCATCCACGACAAAGTTCATTTTCTGGAACGCACCTCGCTGGATAGGCTCAAACCTGAAGCCAATATCAAACTCACCATCCCGGATGGCTTCGAGCGTATGTTAGAGCATATCGCCGTCCATCGTTACTTTATGGGGCTGGACTGGAAACGCGACATCTCCGAAGAGGAAGCGATCAACCACTGGTACGACCACGTATACATGCCGATCGTGCGCGTCATCCGCGAAACGGACATCCTCAAAGAATTTCCGGATAAAACCGAAGGCGATCTTTACCTCTGGGTACTCGACCACCAGCATTACTTGGAATCGCAGGAAGGCATGCCTTTACAACCGCCCGATGCCGCCGCGCGCGATTTTTTCGGCATAAAAGGCGATCAAGCCGCGACGGTAAAAAAGAAAAAACAAAAAACGGAGAAGAAAAAATCATGACCACATCACACCTACTTGCCGGCGTGTACGCCGCGGCGGTCACGCCGCTCAAAGACGCTTCCACGCTTGACCTTGATTCTGTTCCGGCTTTGGCGAATTTTCTCACAGACCGAGGCTGTCATGGCATCGTTCTCTTCGGCACCACCGGCGAAGGACCTTCATTCTCCTCAAAGGAACGCGAAGATGTGATGCGCGCGCTTAAAGAGAATCGACCGGCGGGAAGCCGCCTCATCGCCGGTACCGGCACCCCGAGCCTGACGGAAACCATCGAATTGACGAAATGCGCGTTCAACCTGGGCTACGATGCCGTGCTGGTTGTGCCGCCTTATTACTTCCGCAAGGCAAGCGATGATGGGTTGTTCGATTGGTTCAGCGAGGTGATCCGCAAAGCCGTCCCGGTGGATAAATTCCTAATTGGGTATCACATTCCCCCGTTGATCGGAGTCGGGTTTTCCGTCCCGTTGCTCAAGCGGTTGAAGGACGCATTCCCGAATCAGTTTGCCGGCATCAAAGATTCATCGCACGATGCCGATTTTGCCCGCAGTGTTGGCGATACGTTCGGCGCGGATCTGCTCGTGTTGAACGGCACCGATTCGTTTTTGCAAATGGCAATGGAACATCACGCCGCGGGGTGCATCACCGCGCCCGCCAATTTGATCTCGCCCGATCTGCGCGAAGTGTGGGATTTGATCCAAGCCGGAAAAGACCCCAATCAGGCACAAGCGCGGGTAACCGAGAAGCGCCACATTCTGGAGAAGTATTTGCCATTCCCGCCCGCCTTGAAAGCATTGATGCACCGATTGCATGGTTTGCCGCGCTGGGCGGTGAGACCTCCCCTGGAAAATCTTACGGAAGAGAAAATCGAATCTGCCCTCGATGAACTTGCCAAAGTTCAACCTGCCGGTTAAGAGACTGTTTCTTAACTTCTTTTTTCGACAAGGATACTTCGACAGGCTCAGCGCAAGTTTCGCTGATTTTCACGGAAATATCTTTTTAACTGATGTTACGCAGTTGAAGTCAGCCTGATCTCCGTAACGCGACATTCATGTCGCTCTTGCGCAAGAACAACTTGAAAGGCGAGATCAATCTCGCCTTACGGCTTTACCGCGTATGGTGAGTTTTTAATATCCATGTGTTCCGTGAAATCCGCGTACAAAAGATCAAGGTTTAAGACCTGATTACCTTATACAATGTTTTTTGGACGCTGAAAAATGCTGATTTCGCTGATTCAACTCGTAGGAAGGCGCAGAAACGATTGACAAGCTTGGCGCCCCTCACGCCCTTCGTGGCACAAAGAGAAATGCGCGGCAGAGAGAGGCGGGATTTACTTCTCTTCCCCAACCAGGCGTAAAAAGACTTCCACCACCTTCGGGTCGAAATGCACGCCCGATAGCGATTTGATGTAACTCAGCGCTTTGGCTCGCTCCCAGGCCGGGCGATAGGGGCGGTCGGAGCAAAGCGCGTCCCATACATCTGCCACGGCAAAGATACGAGCCGCCAGCGGAATGGATTCTGCCTTCAACCCGCGGGGGTAACCCGAACCATCCCAGCGTTCGTGATGGCAATACGGAATATCCAGCGCGGGGCGCAAGTGTGGGATTGGATAGAGTAATCGTTGGGCATAGACCGGATGCTGTCGCATGATCTCCCACTCTTCGCCGGTCAAAACGTCGGGTTTGAGGAGAATACGGTCGGGAATGCCCATTTTGCCAATATCATGCAGAAGGGCGCCCCGGCGGATCTGCACACGATCCTTTTCACCAACTCCCATGGCTTCGGCAAGCGCCAAAGTGAGATTGGTCACGCGCTGGGTATGCCCCTCGGTCTCACGGTCACGCATATCTAACGCGGCAGACCATCCCTCAAGCGTGGATTCGTAGGCAATGCCCAATTCCATATTCGAGCGTTGGAGACTGCTGAAGAGGGAGGCGTTATCTATGGCAAGCGCCGCTTGAGCGGCGAGCGATTCGAGAAAATCCAACCATTCCCGGTCTGCTTCAATGTGGGATCGGTGAAGGATCTCCATCACGCCTTTCACATCGCCTTTTGCGATCAATGGCACGCCGTAATAACAGGAGAATCCTTCCAGCACATTCAACGGGTGATCTTTTCGGGACGCCAGATCATCCACCATGATCATCTCCCGTTTCAATACAGCCTGCCCGGCGAATCCCTCCCCAAGCCGCAACGATGTTTGCTTTAAGCCAGCCGTGCGAAAACCAGCCCCTTCCGCAAATTCCAGGGCATGAACAGCCTGATTAAGCATAAGAATACTCGCCGCATCGCAACCCAGGTGCGCCATCGCCTGGTTGACGATCGTTTGCAGGATTAGGTGCAAGTCGGCGCCGCTGGCGATGAACATGTCGATGGTGCGTAATACCCTGATACTATCGATTTGCCGTTTCAGTTGCTCGTAAGAGGACGCGCGCTGAATGGCATTTGCCGCCATATCGGCAATGTTCATCACGAGACGCACATCTTCCAAACGGAACACCGCCGCGCGGAAGATGTTCATTACGCCGATCATGCCAGCCGGTGTGCCCAACGGCACGCTGATGAAACTGCCCTTCTCTTTCCTCTCCGCGCTCCACTTCATCGACGCATCCTGTTGCAGATCGTCGATCACGCGAGGGGCTCCGCTTTCCATCACCTGGCGGCTTATGTCTGCGCTGGGCGGGTCTTTGGAGCCCAGACAACCTCTCCATTCTCCACCCGCCGCTTCAACCACAAGGGTGTCCGTTCCCGCGCGCCTGAGGATGAGCGCCGCGCCGCGCGCATCGAACTGCAACGAGACTTGATCGAGCACAACTTGTAAAATTTCGTCACGCGAGCCCGCCACGCGCAATGCCGCGCTGACCGATGCCAGGGCGGCCAGTTCATCCTCGCGGCGCCTGCGGTCGGTAATATCCGAAATGGCGCCGATCATGCGGATGGGTTTCCCGCTGGAGTCGCGCTCAATGTAACCACGGTCGATCACATACGCTGTCAATCCGTCGCTCCGGACAAATCGATATTCATCCTCCCAGATCGTCTCTTCATTCAGCAGAGCATTGTTCAAATTTTCCAAAACCCGTTGACTATCCTGCGGATGGATGTGATTTTCCCACCACAACGGATCCTGTTTCGACTCTTGCTTGCTGTACCCAAACAGAATCTGGAGATTCTCGCTCCAGGCTTTGTCGTTGGAAATGATATCCCATTCCCAGATAACGTCATTGGTGGCGCGCGCCGAAAGACGGTAACGCGCCTCGCTGGTCTGTAAGGCTTCCTCCGCCTGCTTGCGTTTGGTAATATCGTCGCAGACGATCAGAATCGCCCGTCCGCCGCCGACCGCCGAAATCATGCGGGAAGTTTCTGAAACCCAGATCACCTTGCCGCTTTGAGTCAGTGTGCGAAATTCCCGGGGCGCATTCTTCTCCGGGCGCGAGGCAAACTCTCTCAAAGTGTCCCAGACCACCGCCTGATCTTCAGCGTGGATGATGGAAAGGATGGGTTTTCCAATCAACTCCTCTTCCGAATATTCCAATTGCGCAGTCGCCGACTGATTCATGGCAAGGACTGTTCCATCCAAACTCAATGTAAATAGCATCAATGGATTGTTCTGATACAGCTCGCGATATTGCTCCTCGCTTTCCTTGAGAGCCATCTCTGCCTGCTTGCGCTCGATGGAAGACGCCACTTGGTTGGACACATAGCTCAAGATATCGAGGTCGCGCTGGGAGTAGCGAACGTTTTCATCGTACGCCTGCACCGCCATGACCCCGATCGTTTCATTGCGTATCTTCAACGGCACCCCCAGCCAATCTATGGATCTCGTGCCGTTGGGGATCAGGATACCGCGTTCCTCCAGCTCTTTCATAACTTCCGATTTCCCCAATAGAGGCTTGCTGTTTCGTATCACATAGGAAGTGGGACCTTTGCCCAACGGGGCGGGTTGCGGCGTTTCATCTTTCACATCCACATGGTACGGGAAACTCAAGAGATCTGCATCACGATCATAGAAAGCGATATAGAAATTCTCGGCGACCATCACGCCTTTCAATGCCTCATGGATCACGCCATAAAATTCATCCATACCGACATTCGAACTGGTCGCGTCACTGATGCGATAGATGGCGGCTTGAAGCGCCTCAGCCTGCTCGCGTTCGACGAGTTCCTGGCGGCTTAGGGCATACAGCCGGGCATTTTCATACGCAATGCATGCGAGTTGCGCAAAACGCGAGAGCAACTCGATATCATCCTGGCTGAAGCGCCGCCCCGCCTCCTGATACGTAACACCCAGCACACCCACCACTCTATCGCCGGAAATCAGGGGAACGCCCGCGATGGAATGAAAATTGATCGTTGAAAATTTGTCCGATCTGCCGAGCCAGGATTGATAATCCGGCACATGAATGGGTTGACCGGTCTGCCACACTTTTCCGGCAAGCCCTTCACCGGGCTTGAGTCGTTCGCCAGTTAATTCTTGCCCCTGTCCGATCGCCAGCACAAACGTCAATTCTGATTCATCCGGCGAGACAAGGTAAATATAACTGCTGGTTGCCTCGAACAATCTCTTTGCCTGGGTCAAAATCGCCTGAAGCACTTCTGACAGTTCGGTCTGCCGCACAATGGTAAGCGTCGCTTCCTGTAACGCCGTTAAGATGAGATTCTTTCGCCGTGTTTCCGCGTACAGGCGCGTGCGCTCGATGGCTTTTGCCACCTGTTCGGAAACGAATTCCAAGATCCGCAGTTCGCGCTCGGTGTATACATTTGCATCGTGATAATCTTGCAAGGCGATCACGCCGATCGTGCGTCCATCCACTTTTAGCGGCGCGCCGATCCAGATCGGAGATGGGAAGCCCACTAGCTCAACCTCTCCAAGGCGCGCCAATTCTTCAAAATCTTCCTGCGCGTTCATCACCGGCAAACCTGTGCGTAGAACATACTCGGTCATTCCACGACCCGGCTTGGACGCCGCCAGAGGCGGATCGTCGTCCATCTCGTCCACATAATATGGAAAACTCAACAGATCGTTCTCTTCATCGTATAAAGCGATAAAAAAATTTCGGGCGGGCATCACCTGCCCAATAGTCGAATGAACCAAACGATATAATTCATCCAAACTGGAGGCATGATTTGCCGCCTCGCTGATTTGATAGACCGCCGACTGTAACGACTCCGCGCGCTTGCGCTCGGAAATATCGTAAATGCAACTCAGGATGCAGTCCCTGCCTTCTAACACCGTTTTTTCAGACGAAAGCGACGCCCAAAACTCAGCCCCATTCGACCGTTTCAACAATACCTGATGATCGCGGAGCGATCCGCGTTCAGTAATCCCTTCCACCACGCGGAAACGGTCTTTCGGATTCACATAATATTCCGCCGCCTTACTGCCCACCAAATCGGAAAGCGACCTGCCAAATAAGTCTTCCGTGGCAGAGTTGGCGTACAGCACAACGCCATCATCGAGCGAATTCAACATCATCGGAATGGGGGACGATTCCAGGACAGTGAGCAAACGCGCTTCGCTTTCTCGTAACTCTTTTTCAATGCGCTTGAGTTCGGTGATATCCACCGAGATCCCCAGCACCGCGGGTTCATTCGCGTCGGAAAACAGGAAGGGGATTTTTGTCGTCGAAAGAATTCGAGGCGTTCCATCGTCGTCAAAGACCAACTCTTCCGGAATATGCTTTGGCTTTCCGGACCGAATCACATCCAGGTCTTGCAAGCGGAAACGCGCGCTGATTTCAGGCAACACGGGCAGATCTGCGTCGGTTTTGCCGATCAACTCATCCACAGAGCGCTGATACTTCTCAGCCATCGCCTTGTTAGCGAGAATGTATTTCCCCTCCGCGTCTTTTGCAAAAATAAAATGCGGGTCCAAGTCGATCAACTGGCGCACCCCTTCCTCATTGAGGTTAATTCTATTCCCCGCCGGCTTCTGCAACATCGTATCGGGCGCGTCTATGCGGCGCGAATCCGCCTCCCCCGCTTTCCGCTTCGTTCTTGCTTTACTTTCCTTTTTCATCGTTTGAAATTCCGAAATTAAGAAAGTCCTTCTCTTACTTTACCTCATTCCTCTCCCGCCGCGCCCGACTATTATAATATTGACATGACACTCTGGCGGCTTCTCATCACCCTTCCGGCAAGGGGAGCATGGAATATGGCGGCGGATGAAACCATCCTGCATCATGTCGGACGCGGCGATTCCCCTCCCACCTTACGGCTGTATGCCTGGACCCCGGCTTGTCTCTCGCTTGGGTACGCCCAGCCCTTCACAGACGTTGACACACAGCGACTGAAAGCGCAACACTGGGATGTGGTGCGACGCCTCACCGGCGGGAGGGCGATCCTCCACACCGACGAGTTGACCTATTCCGTTATCGCTCCCAACGATGAACCTCGAGTAGCGGGCACCGTGCTCGAAAGTTACAACCGCTTGGCGCAGGCGCTATTGCTCGCCGTGAAATCCCTGAATGTTGCTGTGGAAATGAAAGAGAAAAAAACGAACGATACGCCAGGCAACAACCCGGTCTGCTTTGAAGTTCCATCCACGTATGAGATCACAGTCAACGAAAAAAAGTTGATAGGTTCGGCGCAAGCCCGCAAAAAAGAAGGCGTTCTGCAACATGGCTCCCTGCCTCTGACCGGCGACCTGACGCGAATCTGCCGGGCGCTTGCTTTTGAGGATGAGGCGGCTCGTGAAAACGCATCCAGGCGATTGCTGGAGCGGGCGATCACGGTCGAAGCGGCGTTGGGGAGGAGAGTCGGTTGGGGCGAGGCGGCGCAGGCTTACATCCGCGCTTTTGAGGCGCAGTTGGGAATCCAATTCGAGGAGGGCAAGTTGTCCGAATCCGAATCCAACATGGCGGAGGAACTCGTCCGCGAGAAATACGATCACCCCTCGTGGACGGGACGAGTCTAGTTGGGGTTATCGAGGAAGATCGTATTCGGGAAACCGAGCGCGGCAAAAAATTTGAACAGGTAGGTCTCGGCGTTGATCTGCGCCTGATTGAGGATTCCATCTTCCAGCGCGGCTTTGAGGATCTCTTCCTCCGCCTTTTGCCGGACGAGGGTTTCGAGGTTTGGGTCGGGCTTGGTCAGCACGCCGGTCTGCCGGTCGTATACGTATGATTTTTCGTTATCGAGGGTGGCGATGAAAATTTCAGCCGGGGGCAGTTGTACAGAGAGCACTCCGTTTTCGTAGCGCATGTTTTCAGGCGCGAGTTTTTCCATGTCGACACCGGCGATGACGGTGCCGTGACCGACGAACAAAATTTTGTCGCCGAAAAATGTGGCGAACGTTCCTCCGCCAGTCTCGCCGGTGATCACTTTCTCCACGCTATACTGAATCGTTTCGAGCCGCGCCAACGCGCGAATCTCGTTGATGTAGGTGATCGGGTCGGGGATGATCGTCGGCGTGGGGTTCATCAGGTTCGCCATCTGCGTTTGCAAGGCGCGGTTCGCCTCGTTCACCTGCTCGAAAGGCTGGGTTGCGGTTTTGGCGCCTTCGCGCACGGTCTGCACGATCATGTATGCCGCAACTCCGATCACAATCAGAATCAGGATGGAGAGAAAATTGTTATTTTTCATGCCCATATTATAATCCCCCGGCAAACACATGAATCGGAATCCTTTTCCCCGGTTGATTTTCGCGGTCGCGTTTGTTCTGACTGTCGGCTGTAATTTGCCGCGCCTGGGCGCCGCCGAACCGACGCCAACCCCGGTTCTCGGCGTTGTCACTGAGACGCCCGCCCCGCCGCTTCCCTCCGCTGAACTTGGCTCGCCGGAAAACCCCTTAATCCTCGCCCTGCCGCCATCGACATCTTCGCAGGAGACGATCGACTCTGCGAACCTGATCGCCGCGCAATTCAAGGAACGCGCGGGGTACTCGGTGGTCACGGTCATCCCCGACTCGAAACTGGCGCTCGTGGAAGCCTTCCAAAAAGGGAATGCGCATATCGCGCTTCTCGATCCGTATGCGTATGCGCTGGCGTATCAAAACGAAACTGTCAAAGCCGCCTTTGCCGTTGTGAAGGATGAGAAAAGTCTGTATGGCGCGCAATTCCTTGCGCAACGCAGGGCTGGATTTACCCCGTTTTTCAACCCGGTGAGCGAATCGAACACGGACGATGACCCGGCGGTTGCCCTCGCCCAATTCAACGACCGGAAACCTTGTTGGAGCGATGAACGCTCGCTCTCCGGCTATGTCATTCCTTTCGGGTATTTGAAAACCAGCGGCATCAGCACCAAGCCCGCCGCCTTCGTGGAGGGACACCCGACCGTTGTGCGCTCGTTATATGCAAGCGGTATCTGCGAGTTTGGAGCCACCTACATCGATGCGCGGAAGTTCCCCTCGTTGGAAGACCAATTTCCCGACCTCATGGAGCAGGTGATCGTGATCTGGCGGATTCCCGAAATTATCCCGTATGATGTGTTTGTATTTTCTTCCAACTTGCCGCAACCGATGCGGGATTTATTTGCAAGTATCGTTCCCGTCATCATGCAAACCACAGATGGCAACTCCGCGTTCAAGGCGGTGTATGGGATCGACGAATTTCAGCAGGTGAATGACGGTTTTTATGCCGAGTTCCGCGCTCTCGTCGATGCGTCTGGGGTTAATCTGGCATCCGCGCTTAAGTGATGTTACGGCAGTGAATTGTTAATGGAGCTAAATGTGTCGCCGGTTTTCTCGCCGAACGCCCCAACAGCCACAATCACAAGAATAGCCACGAGAGCAATAATGATCGCATACTCCACAAGCCCCTGTCCTTTTTCTTTGAGCGAAAATAACATTTGAATTCCTTTCCGAGGCGCCCGCAGCCTCCTTGTCAAATATGACCCTGCGAGCATTGAGAATTGTTCAAATACGACGAACAGCCCCGTAGAATAGTTACAAAAAAGCCCCACCGTGCGGTGGGGCTTTTTTGTGCTCGTTTGAGCGGGTTACGGCAGGGAGTTATTGATGCTGGAGAAGGTATTGCCGATCTTGGGTCCAAGCAAAGTCATAACCGCAATCACGACGATAGCGACGAGAGCGATGATAATCGCGTACTCGACGAGGCCCTGGCCTTTTTCTTTGGGTGCGAACAACATGGTATTATTCCTTTCTAATAAATTGTTTGCCTGAGGCACATCCTCAGAACTTTTTACAGTATATCTGTTTCCATCAAAAATTCAAGACTTAAAAGGTTTCACTTCATTTACAGGTTTGTTAGTCTGTACAACAAAATTCACATGTAACATTTGAACGCAAAAAACGTCTGCAACCTTTACGATGAGAAAATTTACCAGCAAAAAATTTATATGGCGCGGCGCGTTATTTCTGGGGTTGATCGGCTTCTCAGGGTTGGTCTTGCCGCGCCTGGTGACAGCCGTCCATTCCATCAACCGCATTTACCAGAAAGAGAACGCGCCAAAAAAACAACTTGCCATTGTGTTTGGCGCCGGCTTGCGAAGGGATGGAACCCCCACCGCCATCTTGCGCGACAGGGTGGAAACCGCCGCCGAACTGTATTTTTCGGGCAAAGTGAAAAAGCTACTGATGAGCGGAGATAACCCTGTGTTGGACTATAACGAGCCCGAATCGATGCGCCAATACGCGCTTTCGCTTGGCGTTCCCGAAGAAGCGATCGCCCTGGATTATGCCGGCCGGCGCACCTACGATACCTGTTATCGGGCAAAAGAGATCTTTCAGGCAGACGATGTATTGCTCGTCACGCAAAAATTTCATTTACCGCGCGCCTTGTTTCTCTGCAATGCGCTGGGGGTGGAGGCTGTTGGGGTGGAGGCAAATACCCGCCGTTTTTGGAACTCATCGTTGATGATCTGGAATTTTCGAGAACTCCTCGCCACGGTGGGAGCGTTTCTAGACTTGTATGTTTCAGCGCCCGCTCCTGTGCTGGGAGAGCCTATTCCACTGTTCGTGGAGTGAACCAGTTCTGCCATATTTGGGGGATTCTCAGTTCGGACAGGTGTTGTCCAGACATCCGATTTGTGGATAAGTCGCCTCTTTTTGTGGATAAGTGGCAGGTCATGTGGAGAAGTAGGCTAGCCTTCTAGTTTGAGATCGAAACGGAACCCCCATATATGGGACGGGTGTGTACAAAACTTCCAATATATGGATTTGTGGGAAACTTTTCATTTTTTGGGGATGGAGTGTGGATAGATTTATCCCGATTCTTTCCACAAGTGCGGTGGCGTTGCCAGTGGCGATTCAGCCCCACTCGTGGAGGGAGGCGGAAGCGGTCATCCCACATATAGCGCAGATTCGCGCTCATCCACATCATCCACACCCCCTACTACTTTTACTAAATCATAATATTCTTATACTATATGCTTGAATCTCTTAAGCGAATCTTGTACAATCTTCACATCGGCCCCTCTTTACCCTTTGGGAGGTCCATCATGGACATGATCAAGGTTTCAGCCAGCTCCCGTACCTCTGCCGTTGCCGGGGCAATTGCGGGGGTGGTGCGCGAGTTCAAACGGGCGGAAGTGCAAGCGATTGGAGCCGGAGCAGTGAACCAGGCTGTGAAGGCGCTGGCTCTGGCTACCGGGTATTTGAAAAACGATAATATCCAGATTGTTTGCGTGCCGGAGTTTGCGGATGTGACGATCGACGACAAGGTGCGCACCGCCATCAAGTTTGTCGTTGAGCCGCGCTGAGAGAGTGTTGCTTAACTCTTCTTTGGGACACGGATGGCGCGGGTTTCACTAGACCCCTTGCGAAAGTCATTTTTGCCACAGAGAAAAAGAGCCTTTCTCAAAGGTCTCTGTGGACTCTGCGGCTAAGTTAGGGACACTTATGCAAGAGGTCAACTGAGTTTCACGGAAAACCCTATAAAAATCCGTGTTTTTCTGTGTGATCCGTCAAATTAGTGTCCTTAACTGATGTTACGCAGTTGAAGTGAGCCTGATCTCCGTAACGCGACATGAATGTCGCTCTTACTCAAGACCAACCTGAAAGGCGAGATCAATCTCGCCTTATGGCTTTGCCGCGTAAGGTGAGTACATCAGGACCTACGCGGTTGGCGGGCAGTTGTGCTGTCGCCGCCGCAGTGCAACTACGGCGTAACAAGTTCAACTGCGTAAGTCCTATACGTCAAGAAACGGTCTCTGAGCAACGCTGGCATTTCAAACGGGGTGGTTTATAATTCTCTAAAGACGATGTCACTTCACGGTCTTTGTTTCGTCTTGTACCCATGAAAAAGTCGAAGGTATTCTGGCGCAGTTTGTCTTTGGTGTTGTTGATCGCCGCGGTATGCGGAGGTTTGGTTGCGCCGGTCGTTCAGCCGGTGAGGGCGGCGCCGATGCAACAGGCGGCGACGACGATTATCATCAGTGAATTTAGAACGAGGGGGTCGGGCGGGGCAAATGATGAGTTTATCGAATTGTTCAATCCGACAGGTTCGCCTATCGATATTACCGGGTGGACAATAGGAAAATCCAGTGGGTGCGGTACTACGACAGAAATATTGGCGACAATTCCGAGCATTCCCTCTCCTGTTATTTTAAATTCTGGACAACATTACCTGCTTTCCGCTTTTTCCTATTCAGGAACTGTGCCACCCGATTATCGTCACAACAGCAACTGGGCGATCGATGATGACGGCGGGATCGCTATTTTTGATAGTAGTGCCACTCTGGTGGATCAAGTTGGTATGTGCAGTACCACTACATATGTTGACCCGATCAATTTAACTCCACTAACAAATAATGTGGATCAAGGATACGAGAGAATCCCCGATATTTCAGGGTATTGCGTTGACACAAACAATAACCTTGCAGATTTTATTCTTCGTGATAGCGATCCGCAAAACTTATCGAGCCCGGTTGCGCCATGCGGCAATCCTACTCCAACCCCGACCTTTACTTTAACTCCGACGTTCACTCCAACGAACACATCAACTCCAACGCTTACTCTTACTCCTACGAGAACTTCTACGCCCACGGTAACACTCACGTCGCCTCCGGTTGCCTTGAGTGTGGTGATTAGCGAGTTTCGAACTACAGGACCGAACGGTGGGAACGATGAATTTATTGAACTATTTAACCCAACAAGCGGACCGGTCCTAATTGGAGATTGGACATTAAGAAAATCGACAGGTTGTGGGGCTGGCACTTCCTTGGTTGCAACAATTAACTCTGGTGTGACCCTTAACCCCGGACATCATTATTTAATTGGAGGAGCTTCTTACAGCGGCACAGTTACTGCGAACCAGTCGTTTCCAGCGAGTCAAGGCATTGCGGATAATGGAGGCATTGCCCTGTTAAATGGATCGACTTTTATGGATCGCGCTGGAATGTGCTCTTCTACAACCTATTTTGAGACTTCCCCACTTATTCCTTTATCAACACAAACGGATCGAAGTTATGATCGTAAAGCCAATTCATCAGGACTCTGTATTGATTCAAATAATAATCTGGCAGATTTTTTTGCCCGAACTCCAAGCGATCCTCAGAATATGTCCAGCGCATTGACCTTATGCGGCAATCCAACCCCAACCCCGACAGCCCTCCCGAAAGCCACAGCAACCAAGACGGGCATACCGCCTCCCCCGCCTCCCCTCATTGCCATCAACGAATTCCTGCCGCGCCCCGGGCGCGATTGGAACAACGACGGTTTCGTCAATACTGGCGATGAATTCATCGAGATCATTAACCACGGCACGATCTCCGTCAACCTGAGCGGGTATACCCTGGACGATGAAGCGAACATCGGCTCGAAGCCGTTTGCGCTCCCCTCCATCACGCTGGCGCCAGGCGAACGGATCGTGTTCTACGGTAGCAAGACCGGCTTACTGTTAAGCGACGGCGGCGACGGGGTGCGCCTGCTCAAACCGAACGGTTCGCTGATGGATGCCTACAACTACTCCCTTGCCCGCTACCCCGACCAATCCTTCTGCCGCCTGCCCGATAACGGCGGGCTGGACGATTGGAACCGGACATGTTTCCCCACACCGGGGTTGAAGAATTCGTCAGGCGGCGCGCCGGGCGTTGGCTCAAGCGCGGATACTTCGTTCTGCCCGGTGGCAGATACCCTCCCTCTGGATTTTTATATCGCGGAATGTACGCCGTTCGGTAACAATATTTGGAGCCGCCCTTATTGGGACGATACCGGCTGGTTCGGTGAACAGCCCCTGCCAAACTACCCTGGCAAGTGGGAAATCTTTTTAGACTAAGGGTTCGTAAAAATATAAATTCCCTGTTGGGGATGCAGTTGCACTGCATCCCGCTCGCAGTGCAACTGCGCGCGAACAAAAACACGGGTAGTTATTAATTTACAGACCCTAAAAAGCGGCGGTCTCATTACGAGACCGCCGCGCTTGTTAATCCTGCGCCGCGTTTGCCACTTCCTCGGGTTCGAACACAACCTCCTCTTTGCCGGTCAACTTCTCATCCACTTTTTGGACGATGAGACGCAAATGCCCGGGGTGTGAGACAAAATCCAAATCGTCGGCGGGAACCGCAAGGATGGGGCACAGGGTGAAGTTGTCGATCCACGTTTCGTACAGGTTGTTAAGTCCGCGCAGATACTCGGCAGAAATGGTGCGCTCATAGTCGCGTCCGCGGTTCGAGATGCGCCCCAGCAACGTGGACACCGAAGCCCGCAGGTAGATCACCAGGTCGGGCGGCGGGAGGAAGCGCAGCATCGTCTCGTACAGATCGCGGTAAGTTTGATAATCGCGGTCTTGAATATGCCCCTGTAAATATAGGTTTTGCGCGAAGATCTCGGCATCTTCGTATACACTGCGGTCCTGGATCACCGCGCTGGGATGTTGCGAGAGTTGGAAGTGCGAGCGCAGGCGATGGGTGAGAAAAAAGACCTGCGAATGAAACGACCACGAATCCATGTTCGCATAAAAATCGGCGAGGTATGGGTTTTGGGTGACCGGCTCATAGAACGGCTCCCAGCCCATGCGCGAACAAAGCATCTGCACCAGCGTCGATTTTCCCACGCCAATATTCCCAGCCACCGCAACAAATTTTTTCACGGCATTCCTCCTCAAAATCGTGTTGTATTCGACTTAACCCAAAATAAAACTCTCTACCGACATTCCCTTTTTTTACCGCGAAGGACGCTAGGAACGCCAAGGTTTCACAGGTTTTCTTCGCGCTCTTCGCGGTTCAACTTTGTCGTTTGCGCGTTAGAAAAAATAGGCTCTCACGTTTTTAACGGGAAACCATTTTTCAAACACAAAGGACACGACGGTCACAAAGGAAAAACACAAAGAATCTAGGCTCTTTGTCCCCCTTTGTGTCGCTTCGACGAACTCAGCGCAAGACTTTGTGTCCTTCGTGGTGAGGCTCTTTCCCGTTGATTACGGGACACCCAAAAAATAAAAGAGACAGAACTTTCGTTTTTATTGCTCTAAGACGGACTGTGACCGTCGCTTCGCTGGTGCATATGGCGGTCACAGACCGCCTGTGAGCGAAAGCCCTAATAGATCTGCGTCCGGGAGAACCAGCCCTATTGCGGAAATTCGCCCGCCAACTCCTTGTCGATCACCTGCCTGAACACCTCGATGGGTTGCGCCCCGATCACCGCCAGCCCGTTGATGAAGAAGGTCGGCGTGGAGTTGACCCCCATGTTGATGGCGAAATCGCTGTCTTTCTGAATCATTGTCCGATACGTGCCAGCCTTCATACAAGCATCAAAGGAAGATGCGTTCAGGTTCAAATCGCTTGCATATTGGGTATACACACTGCTTCCCAACAGATCTCCGCTGAGCAGTTTATCGTGGAAACCCCAAAAAGCGTTTTGTTCATTGGCGCACAGGGCGGCTTCGGCGGCTGAGAACGCGTCGGGGTGAATGGACGTGAGTGGCAGGTTCCGATACACAAAGCGGATTTGCCCCTCGTATTCCGCGAGCAGGGGTTCGTACACTTCCGCGAACCAGCGCTTGCAAAACGGACATTGAAAATCGCTGAACTCGACGATGGTGATGGGCGCGTCTTCGGGACCAAAAGCGGGATACCCCTCGGTCGGGATATCGTAACGGATAACCTGCGGTTCCTCCGCCACTTGCGCCTGATTCGCCGCCTGAGGCGCGGTGCCAGCCTTTGCGAACAGGTCGGTTCCCCACACCGCGTACCCAGCCAGGAGACCGAAGAAAAACGTCAACACGCTGAGCGCGGCGTAAAAGTGACTCGCCTTGAACGTGATGGTGTTCTCGTCTAGCAAGGTGGTCGCAGGTTCGGCAACGGCGGTTTTGTTACCAGAAACAGGGATGGGCTGTTCTTCAGTGGTTGTAGATTTTCTAGGCATGGGCGGCATTATAAAACACGCCCGCCGATTTGTCATTTGCCACTTTTGTGGGGAAACCACGTAGATCGTTTTGCAAGTTTATTTTTCGGAGGTCGAAATGACAACTCACACAAAACACATCCCCTGGTATCTGTGGCCCTTTGCCGCCATCTGGAAACTGCTGGCGGTGATCGTCGAACTCACGGGGCGGCTCGTGGCGATGATCCTCGGCATCGTGCTGATGCTCGTCGGCGGCATCATCAGCCTGACCGTCATCGGCACCATCGTCGGCATTCCGCTGGCGGTTGTGGGGTTATTGCTGTTCCTCAAGGGGATGTTCTAGCGTACAGCAAAGTTCACTTTGCTTTTACTGCGAAGAAACTCGCTCTATGCAGTCGTCTCAGGCTGCGTTCCCCGCTTCCGCGCGAGAAGCAGGATGCGGCTGGGCAGGGAGGCGAGAAACCGTCGAATAGGCGGAATACGCATAACGAGCAGAATGACCGCGATCACCGTGTAGATCAACGGGCGGATAATCTCGCCTTGCAAGGCGAAGAAATCGCCTTTCTTACCCCACGCATAATGCAGTAACAACAGCGGGACGATGAAGTAGATGGTCTGGTGAATGCGTTTCCATCGTTTGCCGAGGCGTTTCTTCCAGATATCGAACGAGCTGGCGGCAAGCGGAATCAACAGGAGGAAACCGGCTAACCCTACAAGGATATACGGCTTCTCGATAATATTTTGAACGATAAAACTCCATGCCAAACCATAATCGAACATGAAGATGATGATATGGAGCGTGGCGTACATGAAGGCATACAACCCCAGCGCGCGACGGCGTTTAAGAAGTTCGGTCCATCGGAAGAGCGTGTTCAACGGCGTGCAAGCCAGCGACAGGATCAGCAAGGTAATGGCATGGCGTCCCGTGCGTTGCTCCAATTCCTGAATCGGGTTTGCCGAGAGATCGCCTGTGATGAGTTTGAACACAAGGATGACCAGCACAGACCACGCATAGATGTGTATGGCAATTTGAAGAGGGGTGTAACGTGAAAAGATTTTTTTCAACATAATGGTTTTTATAATACCGCGCGCTTGTCCCGGCATGCAAGCGCCAGGGAAGTTCGCCTTGTGCTCAGCCACAGAGTCCGCAGAGAACCTTGAGAATAACTCTTTTTCTCTGCGTTCTTTGCGGCGAAGACGACTTTCGCAAGAGGCTTAGTCTAATAATTTTCGATCAAATCCATGCCGGCGTACATCCCAGCCACTTGTTCGGCGTACCCATTGAACATCAGGGTGGGGCGGCGTTTCAATTCGCCGATGCGGCGTTCCGATGCCTGCGACCAGCGCGGGTGCGGGCGTTCCGGGTTCACATTCGAATAAAAGCCGTATTCTGTTGCTCCTACGCTGTTCCATAATGTGCTCGGTTGCTCCTCCACCAGTTCGATCTTTGTCACTGCCTTGATGGATTTGAACCCATACTTCCACGGCACAACAAGGCGGATCGGCGCCCCATTCTGATTGGGCATCGGCTCACCATATACCCCGGTGGCGAGGATGGTCAAGTCGTTCATGGCTTCGTCGAGGCGCAACCCCTCCTGATAGGGCCACGGGTAAAAAGGACTCGCTTGCCCCGGCAGGTCTTCCGGGCGGTAGACCGATTCAAAGCGAACATATTTTGCGTTTGAAGTCGGCGTCACTTCTTTCAAAATGGATGAAAGCGTGAACCCGCTCCACGGGATGACCATGCTCCACGCCTCCACGCAACGCAGGCGGTAAATGCGCTCCTCCTGGGTGAATTTGCCCAGCAAATCTTCGATGCCGTAGGTTTTGGGTTGCTTCACCAAGCCGTAGACTTCCACCGTCCATGGGTTGGTGTTGAAGTCTTTTGAAAGTGGAGCCACCGCCTCCTTATTGGCGCTGAACTCATAGTAATTATTATAGTTGGTGATGTCTTCGAAGGTGTTGGCAGGATCGCCTAATTCATCGAATTTGACTTCGACAGGCGGCGCTTCTTCCCCCGGGATGACTGTCGCGGCTACCGTGGGCGCGCACGCCGCTAGAAGCGCCGATCCGCTCAGGAAGCCCGCGGCTTTGAGGAATTCGCGCCGTGAAAGGTATTGCGAATGCGGCGTGATCTCGGATGATTGTACAGCAACGGATTTATAGTTGTCGTTCATAGTTCTCCTTGCTTTCCTTTCCTTGTGAAAGAAGAGGCTGGGTGGCGGATTAATACGTTTCTTCCAACAACGCGCGAATATTTTCCTCGGTCTCTTCGTAACGCCCTTCGCCAATGTGAACATAGCGGATGCGCCCTTGTTTATCGATCAAGTACAGCGCGGGCCAGTAGCGGTTCTTATACGCGCGCCATGTGACTCCATCATTGTCCTGCGAGATGGGATATTCGATCTCAAAATGCCGAACAGCGTCTCGCAAATTGGCAAGGTCGGTTTCGTAATCGAACTCTGGGTAGTGATTGCCGATGATGACAAGCCCCTGCGCGGCGTATTTCTCGTGCCACTCTTTGAGCGACGGCATCACGTTCTGGCAGTTGATACAGCCGAATGTCCACATTTCGACGATGACTACTTTGCCGCGCAAGTCGGCGAGGCGGAGCGGCGCGTCTGTGTTCAACCATGTGGTGTTTGTTAGTTCGGGAGCGGGACCTAGGTCGGGCAGGGATGCAAGTTTGGGCATGGGAGCATCGTCCACGGGCGAGTCAGCCGCGCTTTGCGAAAGAGGCGTTTGGGCGTTGGAGCATCCAACCAGAAGGAGGAATATCAGGCAGACGCGGAGTGATTTCATGGATCGTTGTCCTTGATGCCTGAAGTGTAGAAAAACTTCCTTACAAAAAGATTACGCCCCTCTGAAAAGTTTGTTAAGGAATGGTGAAGGTGAACAGCGTGCCCTTGCCCGGCTTACTCTCGACGCGGATCTCTCCGCCATGCGCCTGCACAATGCCGCGCGCGATTGCCAGCCCCAACCCGGCGCCCGTGCCGCGACTGCGCGAACGAGCCGCATCGCCGCGATAAAAACTTTCGAACACGTGCGGCAGGTCTTCCTCGCGGATGCCCTCGCCTGTGTCGCTGACGGTCACCTCGATGCCCTTGCCGGTGCGATGCGCCCACACGCTCACCCTGCCCTGATCGGGTGTGTGCCGCAGGGCGTTACCGATGAGGTTGTTGAGCGCGCGCCCGATGGCTTGCGTATCCATGTTGACCGGGTCCACGTTGTATTCCACGTTGCCTTCGAGTTTGATCTCGCGTTGTTTGGCGGGTTCGGTAAAACTTTCGAGCGTGTCCGAAACGAGGTCGCTGAGCGAGGCGTTTTGGCGGTCGAGCGGAAAGCCCCCCGTATCGAGTTGCGCCATTTGGAAGAGATCGTCGATCAACGCGGAAAGTGAGTTCACGTCGCGTTGGGCGGTGCGTAAATATCGGCTGGCGGTTTCGGGGTCTTCCACCACGCCGTCAGATAACGCCTCCAAAATGGCGCGCACCGAGGTGAGCGGAGTTTGCAAATCGTGACCCACCCAGGCGATCAGATCGCGGCGCATGTGTTCGAGTTCGCGTTGCTTGCTATCGCTTTCCTGTAACTGTTCCGCCATCTGATTGAAGGTTTTTGCCAACCCCGCCACTTCGTCATGACCCTGCACAGGCACGCGCGTGTTCAGTTCGCCATGCGCGATATTTTCCGCCGCATTTTTGAGCAGATGAATGCGCTGTGTGATCGTGCCGGAGAGAAAATACCCAAGCACGGTTGCCATGCCGCCGGCAAACACCAATAAAACAATGGCAAGCAATAGATCGTGCTGGCTCGAGAACATCATCTGCGCCGAGAACCACACATTGAAGAACGTGAGAACGCTGGCGAGGATATACCCGCCCAGCAACGTCCAACGCAGGGTCGGCGACATGTGGATCCAACCGAGGGAATACGCAAGATAACCGATGACTGCCGAAACCAATGCTGTGAGGCTAAGATATAACGCCAGATTGGCGATATCCTGCATCGGCGGGAACATCACCAGCGTAAAGATGCCCAGCGTGATCGCAACGATGACCGCCGCGCCGAGAATCAATTGAAACACAAAAGGAGCACGCGAAAAAAATTTTTTCATCTTACGGTTCAAATTTATAGCCGACGCCCCACACCGTAATCAACCGCGCGGGCTTCGAAGGGTCGAGTTCGATCTTTTCGCGCACGCGGCGCACATGCACGGTCACAGTGCCCGGATCGATGTATTGCGCCCCGCCCCACACGCGCTCGAGTAACTGATCGCGTGTGAACACCTGTTTCGGGTGGCGCATCAACAAATAAAGCATGTCGAATTCCTTCGCCGTCAATTCTACATCGGAGTCGCGCGCTTTGACCACCCGACTGCGCGGGTCGATGGATAGATCAGGGAAGGATATCGCCCGGTCGTTCCCCTCCTCCGCCTGCTCCCGCGCCCCGCGCCGCATCACCGCCCGCACCCGGCTCACCAGCTCCTGCGGGCTGAACGGCTTGACCACGTAATCGTCGGCGCCCATCTCCAGCCCGAGGACCTTGTCCACTTCGGTACCCTTGGCGGTGACGATGAGTATCGGCAGATGCGAGGTGTCGCGCTCCGAGCGCATCTGGCGGCAGACCTGCAGCCCCGGCATCCCGGGC
>NZ_DBNHEF010000002.1:0-14441 GCF_057138825.1 Candidatus Defluviilinea gracilis | reverse complement strand
TGGCGCCGTGCCACAAACCGTTGAGGAGAAATGTGATGAAGAGATTGATGGCAGTGCGGCGCGCGCCCGAGCGATTGCCGCCGAGCGGAATGTAGACGTAATCGCGGAACCACGTGGAGAGCGAGATGTGCCAGCGCCGCCAAAATTCGGAAATCGATTTTGCAAAGTATGGGTGTTGAAAATTTTTCATCAGCCTGATGCCCATTACTTGCGCTGAACCGAAGGCGATGTCGGAGTAGCCTGAGAAATCGCAATAAATTTGAATCGCAAATGCGAGTGTTGCGAAGACTAGCGCGGGATCCTCGTGACTTGTGGGCGAGTCGTAGATCGGGTTGACGAACAACGCCATACGATCGGCGATGACCACTTTTTTGAACATGCCCCACGCCATCCATTTCAAACCGTCGGCGACGCGTTGATATTCGAAGCGATGCTCCTCGTGTAGTTGATGCAAAATGTTTTGCGGTCTTTCGATGGGACCCGCCACAAGTTGCGGATAGAACAATACGTACAGAGCAAGATAGCCGTAATGCCGTTCGGCTTTTTGGTGCCCGCGATAGACTTCGATGGTGTAACTCAATGATTGGAATGTGTGAAACGATAAGCCGATGGGCAGGATGATCGAAAGGTTCTCGATGGGATAGTTCCAGTCAATGAAGTTTGCCAGCGCGGCGATGTTTTCATTGGCGAAGTTGAAATATTTGAAGAACCCCAACATGCCAACGTTTGCAAGGATGCTTGCCAACAGAATCCATTTCTTTTTATTTCCCTGTGTAGTCTCGAGCCCGATGCCTGCGAAATAATCCACCGTGATGGTGACGAATAAGATGAGGATATATTTCGGGATGAACGCCATGTAAAAATAACAACTCGCCGTAAGCAATAACCCCCAACGGAAACGATGGGGGAGGAGAAAATATAAAGTTGTTACTACAGGGAAGAATACAAGAAAATGGAACGAGTTAAAGAGCATTGAGCGAGAACTCTATGTGCATATTGCGACGACGCGCCCGCTTACATAAACAACGACATGATAGACCACAGCGCGGAGGCGGTCAGGCACATGGTTATCATTGCAAAGGCGGAGGTTGTGATCCCTGCGGCTTTCGAGCGGATCCAGCCTGAAAGCCCGATGCCGCCGAGGAAGACGAAGATCGCGGTGACCAGCATGAGGAACCCGCCGATGCTGAGGTTGTCCAACTCGGCGCGGACTTCGTTCAGCTCCGCTGTGGCGGCGAACGATAAGATCGAGACGATCAACGAGTAAGTGAACAGCACCGTCGAAATCGCAAATACGATAATGCACGCGGTGACGAGTTTGCTCTTGTTTTCTGTCACAAGAAATTGGATCACGGCGGTCAAGCCGAAACCTGCCAGCAAACCTGCCAATGTGGCGAACGCGCCTGCCTCTGCTAAATAATTTTCTACGGTCATGCGATCTCCTTTTGCAGAACAATTCCGAAATGTTCTTTCAGTAAGCTTTGAAATTCGTCTTGCGATTCCAGCGGGCGTTTTACGCGCTCGCCGCTCTTTGTTATCGTCAGCCAATTGTCGTTCAGCGACACGCGCCCATCGTCTGTGGCGCGAGAGACGACGCTCCCTTGGGTGAAACTCGTGTTGGGAGAGGTTTGGTGATACAGGCATCCCGCTTCGTAATCTTGCGGAAACATTCGCGGCTCGGTGTCGAAAAAATATTGCCGCTCCCATGTGCTGTCGTAGTTTTTCTGCCACATGACAAATCCGTCAATAACTTTTTCCAGCCGATACGCTCTCAATCTCTGCGTTTGCTCGCCGTCATTTTCAAATTCGAGCGGCTCGGTAAACGAATCGCCGAAGCCCACATCTGCCAGCCATTGCGTGGACGAATTGGGAATCCTCACCAACAGCGCAAGATGATCGAACTCGATGCCGAGTTGACCTTCTTTATTGAACACGCGCCCGTTCAGATACGTGATCTCAAAACCGATCTGCGTCAACAGTCGCGCGAAACTTCCATTGAGTTCATAACAAAATCCGCCGCGCTCGTTGACGACGATCTTTTTCCAAAGCGACTCTTCGTCAATGCGGATCGGACGCTTCAACATGACGTCTAAATTTTCGAACGGGACTGTCCGCATGTGCGCGATGTGCAGTCCGCGCAGTGTATCGTAATCGGGTTGGATGGAACCTTGATACTTGATTCGATGTAGATATGTTTGGACGTCCATGCCGCTGAATTATAACGGTTCATTCGCAGGGACGGCTGGTTCAGTTTTCTTCGGGCGGCTTCACAGCCCGAAACTCGCGGAAGAGCAGAAGGTCGTAGATGATCTTCAATCCGCCCGCTAAAAAGAACGGGAGGCTCAACAACGCGGGGATGCCGAAAAAGAATCCTGTGAGCATCGGCGAAACGGACGCGCCGACGGAACGCGCGATGGCAGTGACGCCCGAAGCGGCGGATCGCTCGTCGGGGGCGACAACAGCCATCGTGTAGGATTGGCGCGTCGGCACGTCCATCTGCGAAATGCTGAAGCGGAGGAGCAGGAGTCCGATGGCGAGAGGAAGCGTCGGCATCAACGGCACGAGGATCAGGAGAATGTTCGAGGGGATGTGCGTGAAGACCATCGTGTTGATCAAGCCGATCTTGTTAGCGAGGGGTACGGCGAGCAGAGCCGAGATGCCCGCGAGGATGTTCGCGCCGAAGAAGATACTGCCGAGCGTGCCAGCGTCCACGCCGAAGCGGACGAAGAACCAAAAGGCGAACATGCTTTGCACGATGAAGCCGCCCGCGAATGCGTCGAGAGCGAAGAGGGCGGAGAGTTTGAAGACGACGTTACGGGAACGGTGGAGACCTAGAGTGGATTGCGTCCCTTCGACCTTGCTCAGGGCAGGACTGCGTACTTCGTATTGAGTAGGGACTTCGATGGAGGGCGAGAGGCGGAGAAATAAGAGGAGGAGGATGAAGCCGCCGAGGGCGTAGCCAACTAAAACGAAGCGATAGGATTCGAGCGTCGTCCAGCCGCTGAGTTGCAGGGATTGCGAGAGCCATCCGCCTGTGAGCGCGCCTGTGGCGGTGGCGAACGAGCCGACGAGGTTGTACCACGCGAAGAAGTGCGTGCGCTTTTCGTTCGAGATCAATTGCGTGAGACTTGCCTGCTCCACCGATAAAAACGGACCGATCTCGTTCCCGCTTGGGCTGATGACGCCGATGATTGCGGCGAGGGCGAGCAGGGCGAAGTTTTTCGTCAGCGCGAAGCCGATGCCCGCGCTCAGCATCAAGACCGCGCCGATGAGCAAGGTTCGTTTTCTGCCGAACCTGTCTGCGGAGGTGGTCAGCCACAACGAAATGACCGCGTCGCCGATGAGGGTGAGCGTGAAGAGCAATCCGATCTGCGTTTCGGTGAAGCCTGCTTCGGCGAGATACAGCGCGAGGATGACGGAGAGAAACCCGTAGCAGAACAAGCGGATGATGCGCGTGGAAAAGAGGAGGGGGATATTAGGATTCGTGTGCATGGTCAGATGTATTGAAGCGCCGCGTAAATTATTCCCGCGATAATTGTTCCAAGCGCTACCTTTGCTACATCCGCTTTGAAAAATGTAATCAACGCAAAGGCAAGCAGCGCAATGATAACACTGGACGCGCCGACTACCGCGCTTGGGATAAGATCAAACGATACAACAAGGATGACGCCAACCACGCCTGCGCTGATCCCTGCCAGAAAAGCCTGAACAGAGCGGTTATTTTGTACTTGTTCGATATATCGCGCGCCCAATAAGACAAAGACGAAGGATGGAAGAAAAACAAAGAACGTTGCAATCACCGCGCCTGTAATTCCGCCAGCCAAATAGCCGACAAACGTTGTGAACAGCATAAATGGTCCTGGGGTAGCCACACTTAACGCGACGCCGTCTAAAAGTTGTTCGGCGGTCAGCCAGTGAAACTGGTCAACCGCGCCTCGCTGAAGAAAAGCAAGGGAGGCGTACGCGCCGCCAAAGCTGAATAAGCCTGTTTTCAAGAACAGCCAAACCATTTGAAGCCATTTCTCATCGGTGAAGAATCCGCCTTTCAAGCCTCCGATCAAAACAGGCATCATACCCATCGCTGAGTTCAAACTCGGCAGTCTTATGGTAAGGAGCAGGTTTGCGAGCCCAGCAAGGAATAGGATGACGAGAAAGTCAATTTTGAGAAAGAGCATGGCTAGAGTGGCTGTGATCAATATCGCGGCGAGCCGAACATTTGTAATTGCGGCTTTACCGAGTTTGATGATTCCCGCGGCGATGATTCCAAGCACGGCGGGCTTCAAGATATACAGAACGTCATTCACAAAGGGCAGATTTCCGTACGTGACATACAAGTGACTGAGAAGGACCATGATCAACGCGCCAGGGATGATAAACGTCAGCCCTGCGATGATTCCGCCCAGAACGCCTTTCTTGAGGTAACCCACATAGATCGCCAACTGCAGAGCCTCGGGTCCTGGCAACATGTGCGTGAACCCCATGATCTTGACGAATCGGTCTTTTGACAGCCAATGACTGCGCTCGACCATGTTGTTGTACATCATGGTAATTTGCGCGACGGGTCCGCCGATGTTGATGAAGCCCAACAGCAGAAAATATAGAAACACCTCGCGCGCGGGAGGCATTCTTTCGGGTGTTTCCGTGTTTTCCATCTAGGCTTTGCCTTTTTCTTCAACTATAAGCCGATGGATTCTTTCCACAATCGCATCGCGCGCCTTTTCGTAATCCTCACTCACGGGCGGGACTCCATCCCACTGCTCGATAACAGTTTTGCTTCGATATTCCTCAGGCAATTCACAGAACGTAACGACGCGTTGAGTCGATTCGACATCTGCCAGCGACAACTTCTGCGGAATTGATTCGGTCGGAGTCAGACCGTCCGCTTGCAAGCCAGTGGCGGCTTTGGGCGACACCTCCGTATCGGGGTTCGTGCCGCGCGCGATGGCGCGGACATCGAGATTCTTTTCGCTTGCCAGTTGGTTGAAATACGCCGCAGCGATGACGCTTTTCGCCGCGCCGTGTTCACAGACGAAGAGAACGGTATTCATGAAATCAATCTCCGAATTGTTGGGCGATGCAAAAAGAATGCGATGACTGTCATGACAATTCCCACGAACAACAAAAACGGCGGGTCAAGGATGAGACCAGAGATTAGCCCCGCGATCAACACGTAAAGGTGGGTGATGGTCGGGACCCAGAACGTCAACGAGGGGACGGGTTGCGTGTTCAGTCGCGGACGCAGGGCGACGATCAGCATGAGCGCGGCGATGAGTGCGCTAAAGACGACAGCAGAACGAAGCGTCGCTGGGACGACGAATGTGATGAACGCGTTCGTCCCCAGCACGCCGAGCAGACCGACGATCAAAGCGGCGAGCGGAGCCAGCCACGCGCGAACCAGATCTCCCCGTCGAGAAAAGAGGCGGTATCCCGTCGAGAAGAAAAAGATGACCCAGAACCACGCCCAGAAGTTCGCGTATGGCACGCCGAAGTATTGAGAGTCCAAACCCTGACCCCAATCCCAAAACCCGAAGCGGATGGCGACGGCGTCGAGCGCGAGGTCAATGTTGAGGGCGAGTAAGCCGTCTAGCACGGGGCGCAGAAAATAGGGTAGACTGCTCGCGTCGGTGAATTCCATCACGCTGAAGAGGATGCATCCCCACGCGACACCGATGCACAAAGGCACGTCGAGAACCATAAGGAGGAAACGTCCGTACTCGTACGCGTTCAATTGGCGGATCGTGGCAATTTCAAGTAGTACGCCAAAGAGAATGCCCGCAAACAGGCGCAGAAGATTTGCCTTGCCGTGTTTCCACGCATGAAGCAGGCATAGCGCAAATTGCACATAGATGACGAGTTCGAATGAGATGAAATAGAGGCTGGGCAGGTTGTTCATTTCGCCCGATTATACAATAGCCAATTGCAAGTTTATCTGTAACACGATATGATTTCTCGCGTGGCAGATATAAACGAATCACAGGCAAACATCTTATGCAAATCGTGCGGACTGTGTTGCACAGGTCATTTGTTCATCTGGGCGAAACTGCGACCCTCCGAGCTGGATCCCGCCGAGTCGCTGGGACTAACCGTCTTTCGGTCGAATCCCAACGAGCGCGGATTTAGCCAACCCTGCCCGCTCTGGCAGGGACGATGCACGGTCTACGACTCGCCGCATTACCCGCATGTGTGCCGAAGTTATCAATGTAAGTTGCTCAAGGAAGTGATCGCTGAAAATATGTCCCTACCCAACGCGTTGACGGTTATCGAGCAGGCAAAGGAAATGATCCGTGAAGTTGAGTCGCTGTTGCCCAATTCGGCGGAGGTCAATTTTCGTCAACGATTGGTGACGGAGTTGGAAGAATCGAACGGGCTGGCTCACACGGATGCGGGGTTTCGGTCGAAGGCGGAGGCTTTGTTGGGGTTTTATGAAACGGTGTTTGGGGTGGATGATTTGGTGGAGAAGGCTGATGAGGTGGTGGAATAAAAGGTGACTGTCATCTTCAAGATGACAGTCACGTTGTTGACTAACAAAGAGAGATGGGCATCTTTAAGTTGGCTGTCTCTTACAACGGGAGGTAAACTATGCGACTTTTCAATTCGTTCGTGTTGCTGAATTCTGCTATCAACAAAATATCTTCAATCGAGGTTCCAATCGGCAGGTCGTCGGGGACTTCGATGACCCCTGGCATAGGCAACTCTGCGCGCACGCGTTCATAAGCGAAGTTTGTCATGGTCGCGGCATCGTGCGTGAGTAAAATCCGCTCTTCATTTGCCGCCCATTCTAAAATGACAGGGTCTTCCTCTCCTCGTAATCCAACATCTTGTATGCGGACAATATCCAAATTGGGATTTCGGCGAAGCAAGCCGCGCACAATGTCGTTGTTGAAATTTTCATCAGAGACGAAGCGGAGCATGGCTATTTATTTTTACGTGCCAACAATCTCTCGCGGATACCCGATTGGTCGAACCGTTTTAAATTTTCCTGTCTTATCGCCTGCGCCTGTTTTGTCCGCTTTTTGAGGTAGGTCTCCACTTCATCGCGGTTTTGCAGATAGTAACTGATCGTCGCGTACACATCCGAAAGTGCAAGCGACGGATACTGTTGCGCGATTTCCTCCGCAGTTGCTCCCCTTGCAAAGGCTCGAACGATCGTATCCAGCGTAACCCGCGTCCCGCCGACCCGCGCTACGCCATCCTTGTTGAGGGTGAGGGGGAGGGGAAGGGGTTGGATGGTCAATGTGACTGCCATGAAGATATTTTACTCGATTCTACATCCCCAACCAACTCCCCGCCTCGCGCGGCAAATTGGCTGGCAGACCTCACAGGTTTCCAAAACCTGTGAGGTCTAAACTAAACTTCCGATTCAAATTCCTCGTCAATCAACTTCGCTAACTTCTTCTCATCCATTTTTGTTTGGTGGAATTCCTCAAATCCTTTCACGCCGCCAAACATATTCAAAACTTCATCTCGTTTCAACTTCGTCTTTCCTGTTCCGACAAGTGCGTGGTATGAAGACCATTCCCAATCGCGGAAGTCATCCACAAATCCGTGTTTCTGCGGGTTATAGTGGATGTAGAAGATCAAGGTCGTAAAATACGCATCGCTCGTAACGGGGATTCGCCCAAAACGTTCCTCGAACAGGCTTCCCGTTCGTCCATATCCCTTGTTGATGGATTTGGCGTACGCGTTGAAGAAGTTCGAGAAGGCTTGGGATGGATTGAATTTCTTCTTTTGATCCAAGACCTCACAGGTCTCCGAGACCTGTGAGGTCTGTTCTAGATATTCCCAAAACTCCCGCTCAGTTTTGATCCTCCCCGCAACGTGAAAATGATTTCTCAGCAAGCCATAGGCGTGGGTGTCTGCGACAGGTGTGATGTGCTTATCGTACAAAGAAAGGAAATATGGGTAATTCCGTTTTTCAAGAAACAAGTTCTCGCTGTTGTTCCCGCGATTGTAAATGTGATAGTACATTCCCGGGACAAGTGGAGCAGTTGTATTTTTCATAGTTTTCATCCCGAGACCTCACAGGTCTTTAAGACCTGTGAGGTCTAACTATATTATCCCAACCAACTCCCCGCCTCCCTCGGCAAATTGGATGCTGGTCCCTGCCGCGCGGTGCAGGGAGGGAGTGACTCCAGGAACAGCCTGCCATATTGCTTGGTTAGCACGCGGCGATCCAAAATGGCGACCACGCCTCTATCTGAAGCGGTACGGATCAGGCGACCAAATCCTTGCCGAAATTTCAGAATCGCTTCGGGCAGATAATATTGATTGAACGAATCTTCGTACATTTCGGAGCGCGCCGCGATAAGCGGGTCGGTAGGTACATCGAAGGGAAGTTTGGTGATGACCACAACCGAAAGCGACTCGCCTGGCACGTCTACGCCTTCCCAGAAGGATTTGGTTCCGAGCAACACGGCGCGTTCGGTGGCTTTGAACGACTCGAGCAACGCGTTCGGGGATGCGCCGTCGCCTTGCTCGTAGACGTAAATATCCTCACGCGCCAACGGGGCGGTGATCTCGCGCGCCGCCTTCTTTAGCGCAGAGTAGGAGGTGAACAGCACGAGCATCCGTCCGCCAGTGGCTTTGGCGGTAGCGATGAGCGTTTTGTTGAGCATCTGCTCATATCCATTTTGATTCGGTTCGGGGATGTCGTTGGCGATGTACAGCAATGCCGCGCTTTCGTAATCGTACGGCGAGCCGAGTTGCATCTCTTCGGCTTCGGCGGCGCCGAGAGTGTTGCGCAGATATTGAAATTCTCCGTGCGTTGTCAACGTGGCGGAGGTGAGCACCACAGAACGTTTCTCGTGCCAGATATTTTTTTCGACCAGCGATGCCACGCTCAATGGAGCGGCGTTCAACGACAAACGGTTTTGATTCGGTTGCACTTCGATCCAATACACCATGCCTTGGATGGGCTTGCTGATCATGCCCGAAATATTCGCTTCGGCTTCGGTCAATCGGCGCGTCACGTTGCTGATGTCGCCCATTACGTCTTCGAGATTGTCGTGTCCCTCGGCGTATAAGTCTGCGGCGGCTTTGTAAATTTGAGCCAACTCTGTCAGCAAATTTCGCAACGTTTCGCCTGTTGCGTCCCATGCCATTTCCACTTCGTCCCAAAACGGCAATGTGCGCGTGGCGGGTAAGACGCGCGCTTGCCATGCGTAATTTGATTGCGGCTGTCCCTCGCGTTGCAGTCGCGCGAACTCGCTCAACACATTGAAGAACTCGCGATTCATCTGCTCGATGCGAAAAGCCATGTCGGTGGCATGAGTCACTTTTTTCTGAAGCAGGCCGAAGTCCGCGGGGCGAAGCGTGGCGTTCGTCTCGCCGAGAAGTTTTCCGAGCACACCCGCGTTCGATCCGCCGACCTCCTTCATCATGCGATCCATGTCATATTGATTCAATCGAAACGACATCGCGTTCGTCGTCGCTGATTCCAAGTGATGACCCTCGTCAATGATGAGATGCGAATACTCGGGCAGGACTTTGCTTCCCGTGGCGACATCCGACAACAACAGCGCGTGATTGACGACCAGCACATGCGCGGATTGCGACGCGGTCTTCACGCGATGGAACGGACACGCGCCGCCCATGCGTTTGATGCACGTTTCGGTCGTGCACGCGTCATCCTCCGCCGACATTCGATTCCACACCTCGCGCTCGGTTGGTCCCGTGAGATTTAATTCGCTTCGATCTCCGCTCGAATTATTTAACTGCCACACCAACACTTTCGCCAGTACGCGCATCTCATCCGCATTGCGCGGATACGAACTACGCATGTTCTCCACTTTGCGCGGGCAGAGATAATTCGAACGTCCCTTCAATACTGAAAAACGAAAATCAAGATCCAATGCCTGACTCAAATTCGGCAAATCGCGTTGAATGAGTTGGTCTTGCAAGTTGATCGTGTTCGTTGAAACGACCACGCGCGTATTGTTTTGCAGTGAGAACAACGCGGCAGGCACGAGGTATGCAAAACTTTTTCCAACGCCCGTTCCCGCTTCGACCATCAAATGATTTCCATACGAAAGCGCGTCCGCCACCGAACGCATCATCGCAACCTGTTCGGGTCTCTGCTCGAACGAATCAAAATATTGCGAGAACGGTCCGCCATACTCCAGCACGGATGCGACTTCCTCCGTGTTGAGCGGACTTGGCTCTTCGGGATTATCCAACGGCGGAAACTTCGAGTCATCCGCCCATTCAGCCTGATTCTTTTTCTTCGATATTTTCTTCGCTTTGATCCCCTCTTTCGCTTGCGCTCCCAAAATTTGTTGAAACACCCAGCGCGCATCCCATTCAACGGGTTCGCTGAGACGGACGATCTCGTCCACCAACTCGCGCGGAAGTTCACGCGCCATTTCGAATAATTTGTTGAACGCCGCCATCGTCACTTTGGCGTCGTCGAGTGCGCGATGGGTGGCGGGCAATAAGATTCCCAATTGTTTGCCAAGCGAACCGAGATTGTATCGGCTCGCGGTTGGCATGACCACCGCCGCGATCTCGTACGTGTCAATGACTTCGTTGTAATTCAATATCCCCGCCTGCTTTTGGATGAATCCCAGATCGAAGCGGATGTTGTGTCCCACCACAGGGGCGTCGCCGACGAACGCTTCCAGATCGTGGATGATGTCGCGCAGTTTCGGCGCGTTGCGCGTCTCCGCGTCGCTGATGCCCGTCAGCCCCGTGATAAATTCAGGGATGTGCCTGCCAGGGTTGATGACCGTTGTCCACTCCGCTTCGACGCGATGCCCTTTGAACTTCACCGCCCCGATCTCGATGATCGCGTCGCGCTCGTCATTTAATCCTGTTGTTTCGAGGTCTATGGCTACGATTGATTGCATACGTTTGTTTTACTCTTTCGTTTGAATAGTAACAGGTTCAGGTCGTTGTGCTAGAAGGTCCATGTTCGCTAGCAGGCTGATCCATAACAGCAAGCGGAAGATCTCCACATAAGGAAAAATGTGGCGATGTATCCCAATGTTATCTCCAAAAAAACTCAATAGCACAGACGCGCTTCCGAAGAAAAACATCCATGTGGCGAGCCATGTCCACGCCCACGACTTGCCTGATGGGTACTTTAGGCTGTTCACAACCATGGATGCTACGAGGATGAAGTCAATCAGAAAGACGGCATTGGTCTCTGGGTGGACGATTCTACCCACATCCAAGAGAGCTTTTCGAGAGCGGATATCGGCGGTGGTAAAGTACGGTTGAATAAAATCTTCCGACAAATAGTCAGACCGTTCGATGAGCGCGGAAATAATGTACCGCGGATGAGTCGCAAGAAAAATTCCATACGATCGGAAGCCGCGCGTGTTGAACCATTCCGCATACTCAGGGCTGGACGGGTCGCGCGGCATGTCGAAACGTTCGGCAAAATAATCGACCATGCCCGAATCGGGAAAGACGCGGCCATCCATCACATGGAACAGCGGAAGTTCCCAGCGCGGGCTTTTTTGTGTGGTGTACATCCCGAGGATGAAAATTCCGCCGAGGATATAGGTCGTAATTGGAATCCACGCAGGGAGGCGGAGTTTTTTTACCAACACGAAGGGGAGCAACATCGCAACTGTGATCAAGCAGGCATAGATATGGACATCCCGCAAAAAGACCCACAGCATGAATATTGCCAACCATATAACGGCTAATGACTTGGTTGTTGCCGACGAATGCTGGCTACGGTCTCTGGCGATCCGCTGTGAAATTTCCAACATCAAGCCTGTGACGACGGCAAACATCGAGAGCGAGAGTGATTCTGAACTGAGCACACTGTCCCATTCGGCGAGCTGGGGAGTGAACCCAAAGGCTAACACAAGTGGAACCGCCATGATCTTGTACAACGGATGAGATAACCAACGCGCGGCGATCAATGCCAGGAACGACCAGCCGAACATTGCAAGCGTATTTTGCAGAACGGCGATTTTGTCAAAGCAAGGCTGGATTTCACGAGGCAACTCGACGCCTACCGAAGGATTGCCAATGACCAATAACGGGCAACGGTCAGAGTCGTTGGCAAGTTTATACAAAAGATTGGTTGTGAATAACCGCTCGCCGTTAAACATCTGCGGTGAAAAGAGATTGGCTTGTGAAGAATTAATGTAGCTTGGCGTATCACTCATCCCCGCTGAAAGCCGAAAATCTCCGTAGGTTGTTGCGCGGAACCAAAGCCCCATCGTTAGAATGCCGAGAATAAGGATCGTTGCCCAGTGGTTCGCAAAAAAATTTCTCGTTGTCGATAATTGCATGATAGAACAAGTGTATCATATTTAAATAAATAGTCTCCAGTCTCTAGTCTCTCACAAAGAGAGACTAGAGACTGGAGACTCAAGACCGTCGCGCCTGAAATATCACTCCGGTAACGCCGCTTTCACCGCCGCGAGTTGTGATTGTGTGATCGGTTTCTCTTTTGCTTTTTGCCGCATAAAACTTTTGAGCTGGTCCGCTTTCAACGCGGGTGTGGGAGCGCCTTCGGCTTGAATTTCGATCTGCTCATTTGTGAAAATCAATGCGACATTGACCTCGGGGCACTCGTGTTCTTCGAAATGTTTTGCCAGAAGGTTCTTGATCTTACGGGCCTCATGCTCTGCCTCAGCGTCTGGTCTGCCGATTCCCTCCTGCCCGAAGATGCTCATATACGCCTGTAAGAATCCGCCGCCGCGGACGCGCCAACGGTTCTTTCTGAACTCGATGGAGCCGCGCAGTCGATAAGGGAGTAACGCCCACACCCCCGAAGGACCCACAAGCAAATGCGCGGTCGGCGTGGTGAAATGATAGATCGTGAAATCACCGGGCAAACCCTTGAGCGCGGCGTCGAGTCGTTCATCCATGCGCGGTTTGCCTCCGTAGCGGTTTACGAAATACAACCCAACCTGAACCAGAATAAACCCGACAACGAACGAAGCCAGGGTAATATAGAACGAGCGCATGTCTTCGCCCGAGAGATTGTTGACGTTGACAAAAAAACCCCCAACCAAAATGATGATGGAAAGCAGGATCGCAATCCCCCCGATCTTTCCGTTGCGCTGAATTAATGTATCGTTTGTGATGATTTTCATATTATTCCTGTGTAGTGACGACTTAAGTCGTCACTACGTTATTTCTTCAAACTCTCTTCAATTGCAGATTTCATCGCGTCCAACACCTTCGACTCTGCCGCCTCTTTTGCCACGCGGATGGCATTCTTGATCGCAAACGCATCCGACCTCCCGTGACCGATAAACGCCAGCCCATTCACGCCCAGCAGGGGAGCCGCGCCCTCTTCCGCGGGGTCGAGCAGTTTGCGGACTTTGCCCATCGCGGGACGGATCAGCGCGCCGCCCAACAACGTCAGCGGACCTCCACCCTTGATCGACTCGCGGATCTTATCCACCAGCAGTTTGGCGACCGCCTCCGATGATTTGAGCAACACATTTCCGGTGAACCCGTCTGCCACTGCCACATCCGCATGACCGCCGAAGAGCTCTTTCCCCTCGATGTTCCCGACAAAATTCAAGTTGGAATCTGCCAGCAATACATGCGCCACCTTTACGAGTTCGCTCCCTTTACCCGCTTCTTCGCCGTTCGACACCAAGCCCACGCGCGGATTTTTCACGCCGCGCACCCGCTCCGAGTAGACACTGCCCATAATGCCGAATTGGACTAAATTCTCCGGCTTGCAATCGGGATTCGCGCCCAGATCGAGAAGGATCGCGATTCCATTCGCCGTGGGAATTGGACCCGCCAGCGCGGGCCGATCCACGCCTCTGATCCTGCCGAGCCTGAACAGCGCCGTGACCATTGCCGCGCCGGTGTTGCCCATGGTAACGAACGCGTCGGCTTCGCCGTTTTTCACGAGATCGTAGCCGACCGCCATCGAATTTTGCGCGTCCTTATGCCGTGCTTTCATCACGAGGTCTTCGCCTTTATCTTTCATGGTCAACGTTTCGGGCGCGTGAACGACGCGGATGGGTAGAGTCGCCGCATGGTTAGAATCAAGCAGAGGCTGAATCCGCGAAGCGTCTCCCGTCAAGATAATTTCCACGCTGTATTCGCGCGCCGCGTCCACCGCGCCAAGCACATCCGGCGTTGGGTAATTGTCGCTCCCCATGGCATCTACTACGATTCGCGTCATGTTTTTCTCCAAAAAAGGTTTTGCTTGACAAGCAAAGTAAGCCGATTATAATACGCCCTGCTTGGGCGCTGGTGCTGGAATTGGCAGACAGGCATGGTTGAGGGCCATGTGTCGCAAGACGTGGAGGTTCAAGTCCTCTCCAGCGCACTCGTTGATAAATCCCCGATCTGTTCGGGGATTTATTTATTTTGGCTCTACCGGTTTTAACGGGAAACCTTTTTTTCAAACACAAAGGACACGACGGTCACAAAGGAAAACCCAAGGAATCTAGGCTCTTTTTTGCCTTTGTGTACTTTGTGCCCTTCGTGGTGAAGCTCTTTCCCGTTAA
>NZ_DBNHEF010000001.1:0-2982 GCF_057138825.1 Candidatus Defluviilinea gracilis | reverse complement strand
CACCACCAGCGTCGCTGGAACCTACCTCTTCTCCGGGCTCCCCGAAGGCGATTACATCGTCCGCGTCACCCCGCCCGTCGGTTATACCAGCACCGTCGACACCGCCAACAATGGCGATACCACCGATGCAAATCAAAATATTGATAACAACGACAACGGCATCGGCACCGCCGCTGGGCAAGCCTCCAGTTCGGTTGCTACTTTGAATCCGGGCAATGCTGGCGCCGCCGCCAACAACACCGTCACCAATGCCACCGGCACCACCTACGACCCCACTGTGGACTTCGGCTTCGTTGGCAACAGCGGAGGTTTTGTCAAATCCATTGCTTCCACAAGCGAAGCCTTTACAGCCGGAACGGATGTTGCCATTGGCGAGATCATCACCTACGAAGTGACGATCAACCTGCCTGTTGGAACGCCGCTAGCAAACGTGACCATCACCGACCAGATGGACAAAGGTCTTGCCTTCGTAGACTGTCTGTATGTGGAAGTGGCTGGTGTTGACCAGACCGCAGGCGTCTGCCCGGCTGTCACTGTGTCTTCGATCACCGACCCGGGCGACCCGGCAACCAACCCCGCCAACCCAGGCAGGCAAGTGGTGTTCACAATTGGGAATATTGCCGCCCAGGCTACCCCCTCAACCCTACTGGTGCGCTATCGCGCCATTGTTCTCGACGTGATCGAGAATCAGGATGGCGGCGTCTTGAATAACAGCGTCACATGGGCGTGGACTGGCGGATCCTTCACCACCAGCGCCCCGAACGTGCAGATTTTAGAACCCAAACTGACCATCGATAAAACCGCTTCGCCATCCAGCAATGTGCTTGTGGGATCGACGATTCAGTTCACGTTGTCGATCGAACACACTCTTCAGAGTTCAACCGACGCCTTCGATGTAGTGGTGACAGACATCCTGCCGTCCTCGCTCGAATATGTGCCGGGATCGGTTGTCTACGCCGGGCTTGCGCCCACCACCCCAGCGGCGCCTGCCTATCCGGGGGCAACGTCTAACCTGATATTCCAATGGGATGTATTCCCGCTGGGCGCAACATCCACCATTACTTTTAATGCCCGCTTGCTGAGCGCGCCAGCCGCCAACACCGCATCCGTTGCGTGGACTTCCCTGCCGATCGACCCGGGCGTGGGCGGTTTGCCGGTCCAACTGAGCGTTCACAACGTCGAATCGACAGAACGTTGGTACGACCCGCTGGATGCCGTGAACGTGTATGGCGTGTCGGCTACGGTGACCATCGACGGCAGACTCCCCAACGACCTGCCCGACACCGGCTTTGCCCCATTCGTGAAGACGGACATGTCCAACGTTGCGCCCGAACAATATACCCAGACCGGCGGGCTGATCGTGGAGATCCCTTCACTGGGAATCAAGATGCCGATCGTAGGCGTGCCGCTCAAGAACGGAGAGTGGAATGTCTCGTGGTTGGGGAATCAGGCCGGGTGGCTGGAAGGAAGCGCGTTCCCATCCTGGAACGGCAACAGTGTGCTGACGGGACACGTCTACGGATATAACGGTTTGCCGGGTCCGTTCTTCAATTTGAGCAACCTCAAATACGGCGACAAGATCATCATCCATGCGTACGGCGCGGAATTCATCTACGAAGTGCGCGGAAGTGAAGTCGTCAAACCGAATGACGCCTCCGTTATGAAGCATGAAGAAAAGGCGTGGCTCACATTGCTCACATGCAAAGAGTACGACGCCAAGACCAACACGTATAAAAAGCGCTTGATGATACGGGCAGTACTGGTAAGCGTTGAAAGGTAATCTAGTCGAACACGGCGCTCCGTTTGGAGCGCCGTGTTGATTCCATAGAAAATTGGCATGGACTATAATCCACCTCAACTCTTTTCCACTCAGGGCGCGTAAAAAACAACTTCCCGCATTATGTCGTTGCGAGGGCGTTCTTCCCGAAGCAATCTCCTGTCAATGAGGGAAGTTAATAATCAGGACTTACGCAGTTGGCGGGCAGTTGGACTGCCGCCGCCGCAGTGCAACTACGGCGCAACAGGTTCAACTGCGTAAGCCCTATAATTTACGGACCCCAAGACCTGTTTCTTATTACACAGATTCGACGGATTACACGATCCACTCGGGTTTTTAAATGGTTTTCTCCGTGAAATCCGTGTGATCCGTGTCCAAAAAAGACTGAGGTAACTCATGCCAAACCACCTGATCTCGGAAACTTCTCCCTACCTGCTTCAACACGCAAACAATCCCGTGAATTGGTATCCCTGGGGTGAAGAGGCGCTGAAAAAAGCCCGAGCCGAAAACAAACCGATCTTCCTCAGCATCGGATACGCCGCCTGTCACTGGTGTCACGTGATGGCGCATGAATCCTTTGAAGATACGGACACCGCCGCGTTCATGAACGCGCATTTCGTCAACATCAAAGTGGACCGCGAGGAACGCCCCGACCTCGACGCGATCTACATGCAAGCCACGGTCGCCATGACGGGTTCGGGCGGCTGGCCCATGTCGGTGTTTCTCACGCCCGATCTCAAGCCATTTTTTACGGGAACCTATTTCCCGCCCGTCGCGCGCTATAACATGCCATCGTTCAAAGATGTGTTAGCAGGCATTGCGCGCACTTGGAACGAACAACAAAACGAAGCCACGCGCGTTGGCGACGAAGTTTCCAATCACCTTCAGCAAGCGCTCAGCGTCAACGTGCAATCCGATTTGGGATTCACGCAGGAACACCTCGACGCGGCGGTGAAGAATTTGCTCGATCACTACGACTGGGGCAACGGCGGCTGGGGTTCCGCGCCAAAATTTCCGCAACCGATGGCAGTTGAATTCCTGTTGAGACGCGTCGCTCGAGAATCAGAGAATTGGGAGAATTCTCCAATTCTCAAAACCTCTATTCACGCGCTTCGAACCATGGCGCGCGGCGGAATGTACGATGTGGTCGGCGGCGGCTTCTCGCGCTACAGCGTGGACAATTTCTGGCGCGTGCCACACTTTGA